>CAZSMA010000131.1:0-1526 GCA_964608065.1 uncultured Methanosarcinales archaeon | reverse complement strand
TCTGCAACAAGAAAGATTAATATATATAATTCTAAAGATTATCCATTAAGAGTAAATATTCGTACATACGGAGAAATGAAAACGTGGGTTTCAGCAACTCCTGCTACTTTTATCATTAAACAAAATGAAGGTAAGCAAGTAAGTTTTGATGTAAACCCTCCAGAAGGAATAGAATATGGAAGCTATACAGGCAAAGTCAGGTTTTACTTCTTAAAACATTAATCTCCATCTTATCTACTCATACTTGGGTTTCTTTCCTCCCCTCTTCTTGAAATAAACAAACCAGGAAATATTTATCACAATTAAAACAACAACCAATAATATCAAAATAGAATCTCTGTCAAACAACTTTGTTTTTCCAGCAATAACCCTAGCAGTTGGCTCCATACTTGTACTTATAGAATCAATATTCACCTGAGTTTCTATTAGTTTTTCTGAGGTTTTTCCAGCATAGTGCAGTTTTACTAAAACATCATACAATCCTATTTCTACATCTTTTGTATCCCAGTACGCTTGTATCATTGATTCTTCATAAGCTGGAATATCAACTGAAGCTGTTTTACTGGTAGTGTAAATACTTCCTTTCTTATCTTTAACAGTTACCTCTCCATAGACCTCGTTTATTAGCTGATTCCATTTGTTTTCTAGATGGATATCGAATCTTGCAACACTGCCAAGTATAAAATCATTAACCTCTACTTTTAATATTTCTATAAATAAATTACCCACATTAAAGTTTTTCTCTAAGTTAATCCTTTTGCCGTCATAATCTACTTTAACAGCAGCATGATACACCCCTGCATTAACATCAGGCATCCAGGAAGCTAGAATTTTGGTTTGTTCTTTTGATTTAATTTGTTTTTCATCAGTTTCAATTACAGCAATTTCTTCATAAGTTGCACCATAAACTGTAATAGTTGCTTTCGCTTTCTGAATATCCTGCTCGCCAAAATTATAAATTGGAATTGTAAACATAATTGGTTTGCCAACTTCTGCTTGCGTCACAAATAAATCTGCCTCTGCATATAATCCTGGATATGGTACTCTAACAACTACTTTAGTAACTACACTACCAACTGCCTGTATCACAGCAGTTGCTTGTTCTGTTGCAAATTCTTTTGGAAACTCTAGTATAGTTATCTTCACTTCATGTGTTCCTGGTTTTTCCAATTTTTCAGGCAGGTTCAAGTTAAAGCTTAGACTCTTTGAAGCCTCTTCAGCTTTAACAGTAACTAATGTAGTTGGTAACTCAACATATTCTGCTAAAGGTCCTTCTGCATAAACAACAGCCTTAAATTCTTTATTCTCATTGTTCATGATTCTAACAGTTATTTCCTGACTTCCTGGTTCAAAATCCACAACAGTTTTTACAGGAGCAACACCAATAGCCAAAGCTGTATTTATTAAAACCATGCTCAATATTACATACAATATTACCTTTTTCATGATGATGCCTCAGCTTTGAATACAATTACACTAGAGACAGTACCTGGTGGATCAGTTTTTGGAACTTGAACCCTAATTTC
>CAZSMA010000130.1:0-1584 GCA_964608065.1 uncultured Methanosarcinales archaeon | reverse complement strand
TGTTTGTTTTTTCATTATTAGCTACAATGTAGCTAACTTATATTTATATTTTATTGTGATACAGACTATAGGTGATAATTTATGAGAACTGACTATGACTTAGTAACTGTAACAAAATAACTATACCATTTTAGTAAGATTTATATACTTCTAGATTATAGTTATTCTATGGATGAAACTTTTGTAAGAAAAAAATATGAACTTCTAAAGAACACATTAAATGAAAGAACACTAAGGCTTTTTGCAGCTGCAGAGGCTCAAGCAATTGGACATGGTGGAATCTCTATTGTTTCACAAGTTACAAACTTGGAGAGGCATACTATCTCACGAGGAATCAAAGAACTGTACCAAAAAGAAATACTGGATCCTAACCGTATACGTAAACAAGGTGGTGGCCGAACTAGAACTGTAATAAAAGATCCTACACTGAAAAGAGATTTGAATCTAGTGGTTGAACCATATTCAAGAGGCGATCCTGAATCACCTTTGCTTTGGACAACCAAAAGTGTTCGCAATCTTGCTAAAGAGTTAAAGAAAATGAAACATAAGGCCAGTCATCGCATGATTGCAGAACTTTTACATGATATGAAATACAGTTTACAAGCAAATAGGAAAACAAGCGAAGGAATGAGTCACCCCGATCGTGATGCTCAGTTCAAGAATATTAATAGAAAAGTTAAAGCTCAGCAGAAAAAGGGCGAGCCTGCTATATCTGTTGATGCAAAGAAGAAAGAACTTGTCGGTAATTTTAAGAATTCTGGACAAGAATGGCGGCCTAAAGGAAGCCCAGAAGATGTCCGTATGCATGATTTTATGATAAAGGAACTTGGTAAAGTATGCCCTTATGGCGTATATGATATAATTAAAAACAAAGGTTGGGTAAGTGTGGGGATAGACCATAACACAGCATCATTTGCGGTAGAAAGTATAAAATGGTGGTGGAAAAGAATGGGTAAGAAAGAGTATACCAAAGCAAAAAGTCTTTTATTAACTGCAGATGCTGGAGGAAGCAATGCAGCAAAAAGCAGGTTATGGAAATTGGAGTTACAAAAGCTTTCTAATCAATTAAAAATTCCTATTTCTGTATCCCATTTTCCCCCTGGAACAAGCAAATGGAACAAAATAGAACATAGACTATTTTCTTTTATTAGCAAGAATTGGAGAGCTAAACCTCTAATCAGTCATGAAGTAATTGTTAATCTTATCTCTTCAACCACTACAAAGACTGGCTTAAAAGTAAAATGTAGATTAGATAAGAAACAATATCCAACAGGAATAAAGATACCTGATAGAGAAATGAAGAAGATTAACATTAAACCTGATTCTTTTCACGGAGAATGGAATTATACAATCAATCCTACAATTAATTGAAATTCTTGTTTAAAAAAATTAATAATAAAATTGTGCTTTAAGATGGTATAGTTATTTCATTACAGTCCCTTATGGATGGTTAGACAATAAAACTGATTATAACGTTGATGGATTTTTCTTTTACCATACTGCAGGAAATGATTTAATGTTTCGCGCAGACACTGTTACAGAATTTTATTATTAATTTTTTTAAACAAGAATTTCAATTAATTG
>CAZSMA010000129.1:0-1754 GCA_964608065.1 uncultured Methanosarcinales archaeon | reverse complement strand
CGTGATGCAGATTGATCTTAGCTAGTTATTTGTTTTTCTTCTCAAATTTCTCAAGTTTAGTTAATTTCTCCAACAGCTTATTGGCTGTACCTACATATTTGACTACCTTCTGAAGTTTTTTCTCTCCTTCATATATATCTTTAACCAAGTAATAGTAGATTCTCTCCCTTCCCTTTTTCCCTTCAAACTTCTTGCTTCTTAAATGTACCATTGGTATCACCATCCTATATATATTAGGCAAGGTAAAAATTTATAAACTTTTCGATAAATATCCTATAATTATAGGCAAGGTATAAGGTGATATCAATGCAAAAACCAAAAAAGAAAAAGATAAACAAACTAACTCCTTCCATATTGTATACTGCAATTATACAATACCTATTGGTATTTCAAGGAGATTTCTTTGACAAATTTAGAAACTGCCCTTATTGTAAATCATCAAACTGTAAGAAACACAATATAGAAGAGGATAAACTTTTTTGTAAGGTAATAATCAATGGAAGATTTAGGGATATTACTGTAGCAGTACGGATATTCTATTGTAATGATTGCCACAAAACATATCTTGCAAAGTCTCCTTTCTATGATGGGCCTATATATTGCCAGCCAGTTGTTGATCTCTGTTTATACTTATCAGCCAAAAACCCATACCATAGAGTTGAGAAGGTGCTTTTAGAGTTAGGGGTACAGGTTGATAGAGATACAATAAAGAACTATGCTCTCAGATTCGAAAGAAAGGTAAAGAAACATGCAGGTATGAAACTATTTGATAAAGTAGCCGGAATAAACCTGCTTAAGGTTATGTTTGATGTTGAAAACGTCAAAGAGCTAAAGAGAAAATTCCCACATAAAAAGTTTGATGGAGTAGCAGATGAAACATACCCTGCAATAAAAGGAGCAAAGAAAAAGTTTAAGGAGATAAACAAAGAGAGAAAATTAAGAGGAGAAGAACCATTTAAGTGGCCAAAAGGTTTTACTTTAGCAGTAAGCTATCTTGCTTTGTTAAAACTCTATATTTCATTAGTGCTCAATGAAGTTGCATTTTGTAAAATATTCAGTCAGATTTTGCTAGCTCCCTTGTTAGGAGTTGATTTTTGTACACATGATGGCCACGGTGCATATAATATAATGGATGAAGTGATGGAACATCTTAGATGTTTATTCCATAAATGCAAGAATCTAACAAAGAAAGATAAAGTGCTAAAACAGATGAAGAAGAATAAAGAGCCTCCCGATAAAATCAAGGAATACTTGAGCAAAAAGTATAGGGACATTGAGAAAGAAGAACTCGAAAAAATAAAAGATAAGTTCCCCAAGTACTTTGATAAACAAGGGAACTTTATTGGAGCATTAACTAGCAATGCTATCGAAGGGGGTAATTGGAGGATTAAACATGAACTAAGAACACCTTACTCTAACTGTGATTCCATAACAGCAAGGACTATTCTAATCTGTTTAATGGATTCCATTTTCACATTCAGAAAGGGTGTGCCAATAGAAAGCTTTGGGCATAAACATACTAACTTTAGTTTTAAGAAGATAATGAGGTGTTAGATACATTATTCGCTAAAGCTGAGAAACAGAAGAATAGGGCGTTCAGCTAATATGATTCTGCATCACGTATAACGCCCAATAATGTCCAATTTTATCCAATAATTAGCAGAATTATTGGACATTGTCCAATATTTATTAATAAAAGTGGACAAATAGCAGAAAAAATTACAGTTATTAATATGACAAAGAATAAAAGAAAA
>CAZSMA010000128.1:0-1874 GCA_964608065.1 uncultured Methanosarcinales archaeon | reverse complement strand
ACCCCGTATTTATATAGTGGCAATTATGCTTTATAGATTTTTGTTCGGAGATACTATCTCACAGTAGATCGCAAAGTAACTAACCCTTAGCTAAACTGTAGATAATCCAATAGTCGCTGGGAGATCCAGTTATTAATACTATACTTCCCCCACTCATTGATGTCTCTATATAATTTTGCCCAGTTGTCTGGTGATGACACCTCATACCATAAATAGGAGAACCCGCATTTATCTGAGTTTGACCATCTTCGTTCAATAAAGCACTTCCAGTTATAAGTTTGGCTTCTGTTGAACCGATATTAAACTTTTGTATTGGTGTTACTGGATTTCCTGCTCCTGCCGTTGCCCTATTTTTATCCATATTGATCTCTAATTGGGTATGACAATCTCTACAAATGTTAGGAATAACATTATCTTCCTCTTTTGTCCCACCATAACTTCTAGCCATAATCTCATGTTCTGTTAGATCCTTATCCTTTCCACAGAACCTACAAATTCCTTTCATAGAAATAGAGTAAATGTATTCATATATAAACTTTAAGAGAGCTCACGCTAGGTTATGTTATTCCTTCTGGTTTTTGAGAATAGAGAATTGCTCCAAATAGTTTAGCAGTAACTAATGGTTTTTTGATTTCAATATGAAAAACTAAAGCAACTAAGAAACTAACTAAAACCCAGAGATTATACAGACAAACAGACCACATAAAATAAAATAATCTTACTGAATAATATTTTGATGTTGTTCTTGGTTTAAAATCCCCTTTAACCCTATAAGAAGTTTCAATTCCCCATCTTTTACTGTACCACCTGAAATAATAATGTGCTAATTGTTCAGGCATTGGAATATTTGTTGCGAATGCTCTTTGCACTCCTGTTTTATCATCGACGAAAACAAGCTTAAATTCAGCCCTGTTGTATTTCCTGTAGCCCATATCATAATCTATAATTTTTGATTGCAACCCGCTATATTTACCCATGTATCTTTGAATTTTTATGTTCTTAATAGCAGGCATCAGAAACTTAACTCTTAATTCTTTCAGGAGATTAATTATTTCTGAATTGAAGAATCCTCTGTCAAGGTAAATATGTCTTATTTTAACTTTTGATTTTGCATATTCAATTAACTTTCTTACAACTTTTGCTTTAGTTGTAAATTTATGCATTGGCAAGGCAAGTAAAGTAAATCTTTTTCCGTTTTCAACTACATTTATTGTTATGTATCTAAAACAATGAGAAGTTCCGTCTTTTGGCTTTGTCTCACAGACCATATAATCATTTTTATCTCCATAATACATTTGTTCTGTAATATCTATTGCTAAGTCAACTTTTTGTTTGAAGGGTTTATGTTTAGTTGCTGATTTGATTAAAACATCAAATACCTTTGTGAATAAATTTTCAACATAATCAGAATTAAGCTTTTTGATATGGTGAATAACTGTATTTGATGCAGGAGTGTTTTCTTTTAACAATTCAAAAGTTTTAGATCCATTGTTGGTAAAATCATGATTCATTGCAACATAAGTTAATAAATCAAGAAAATCATCTTCAGAATATTTAGAATTGTGATACATCTTTAAATCTATTAAAGGATAAATTTGTTTCTTGAGAAGTCTTGTAATTTTCTTTATCTCTTTAGATTTCAGATTATGAAAAGCTTTATTAAATTCCTTTGTTTTACTTTCTTTATTGGGGTTCATTCCGGACTCCATACCAGGGGAGATGTTGGCTCAAAACTTCGTCTCCTTTGGGCTTATCTTATTTAGTTAATATATATACTATAAGGTTAACTAATATATAAACATTATGGCAGTCAAGTATATGCTGTGTTGTATGAATCCAAATAAATAATAGTATTCCCATTATAACTCTTTATT
>CAZSMA010000127.1:0-1901 GCA_964608065.1 uncultured Methanosarcinales archaeon | reverse complement strand
CCGTAATCGTACCAGTCTAAATCCAGCTCATCGTTTAGCTTCCCGAAGGATCGGGATTTCCGCTGCGCTCCAACTTTGCCGTTGTATTTGTATTTATTCTCTGGGCTTAAAATAGAGCTGTTTACGCCCTGGAAAGCCATTCCAAAAGGATAATAATGGTCTTCTTGTAACTTCTGTATTATTGTGCCATCTTTTGTAAAACTGACTCTTGTGTTTCCTAAATGGTCTTTTAGAAAGTATTCGTAAGTATAACTTGTTCCATCTTTCAACAAACGTCCCTCATCAAACAAGACATAAGCTAAACCCGTTTCTTCATAAATAAAAGAACCTTTATAACTCATCTCACTTGTTTTTAGGCTATCCTCGTACACTTCCTTTTTTTGTTTTAAACCATCGGCCGTGTAAAAATAACGAATTTTATTGCCGGAAGCAAAATTTATTTCTTGGGGTAGGTTTGATAGCTGGCCGGTAGGCTGCATTAGCTGCACTCGTTGCAAACGAGCGCAAGCGGGTTTTTTTGATATCAGTCAAGAACATAATCACTTTCTATTATAATATTTTCAAGTTGTTCCTTTGTTGAAAAATTGAAGTAATACCAGATACCTTCTAAACCAGACGCTATTTTAATTGTCCTTATGTGATTTAATCCAGGAGGAGTTTTGACAAAAAATTGCAAGAATACCTCGTCTTTCTTCATGCCTAACCTTATACCATAAAACAACTCGAAAGAATTATCCCTAATATCTGCTTTAAAAAGTTCCAGCCTTTCTGTTTCTGTATTCTCTATCAATTTAACATTAGTCTTTTCATTTTCTATACTGAATATTCTAAAAATATTAAAAGACGAATCTATCCTTACCTTTAAATCGCGTTTAACTAAGTACCCATCTTTAAATTCTTTGAAATTTGCATATTTACCGAACGGATAAAACAACACCTTATTTGTAGAAACAATTAATAGGGTATCTCCCTTTTGCTCTAACTCTATGATTTCAAATTCTTTTTTTGCATACTGCATTAAAGAATCCTGAGTTATTTGGGATACTTCATTAGAATGAGTTTTCAAACTATTCGATTGAGTACATCCATATAATAATATGAAAAATGCTACCAGTTTCATAATCTATTTATTGAGGCACGATTTGGCCATTTACAACTTTGTAATTCCCTTGTGGTAAATTGTTTATTTGTTGAATAAATGAATTATTAACAACCCTTGTATTGTCTTGTACTGCCGTTTCAGGCTGTGGTGTCAAATCAAAACTTCCTGTAGAATTGGCAGATTGATTATTTGTAGTAACAGGATTCCCGTTATTATCAATTTTTCCATCAGGTGTTTCGGCTACTGGTCTATAATATCCATAAAACTCAGAGTCACGATATTGTTCTGGAGATATCGCATATGGGTTTTCCTTAGATAATTTTCCAGCACCTCGGGCATGAGTTAATTTTATCTTTCCATCTTCTCCAACTTCGGTAACCACGCCAACATGACCTTTCCATACAGCAACATCTCCAACTTGCGGGTCAGCAGAATTAATAAACTTGTCTTTATTGTCAAAGTAACTTTTTAAACCAGATGAATTCATGTGTTGAACTCCATCTGTTATTTGGTCTGCTCCAAGTACCCTACAAACAAATTCAGCGCAGTCCATATACTGTCTCGCTTCTGCAGTATTTGCGGTTCTCATTGAAGATTCAGTTTCCTGTTTGTATTCAATTCCAGTCATACTTCGTGCAGCTTTAACTCTATCTCCTGGCCCCAGTCCATTATAATCAATGAACCTAATAGGATTATTTCCTGCATAGCAATAAGGAGATTGCCATGGAAACTTCTCTGCCAGCGGGTCAATAGTATGGAATCTCCCTAGAGCCGCATCATAAAACCTAGCCCCGTAATC
>CAZSMA010000126.1:0-1959 GCA_964608065.1 uncultured Methanosarcinales archaeon | reverse complement strand
GCAAGCTGAAATCCTCTATAAATTTTCAAAAATCACTTAAAAATTAGACAGTGCCGATGCTAAGAGTTAATTTAACCATTTAAATTAATAAAGGCTTATGTCTTCATGTAAAGTTAAGATAATTTCCCTAGTATAGATTTAAGCATAGTAAGTAATAAGTCTATTTCTTTATAAATGACTCAATTTAATAGATATTTTACAATACCGAAATCTTTTTATACTTAATATATATTTAATATATATTAATGAGAAAAATCAAAGTAAACTATTTGAATGAACTTTCTGTAAAGAATATTTGCGGTTATTTTGAACGCAAAGTTACAAAATTTGGGACAGGGGCAAAGATTGATTGCCCAAAAGAATATCTTGGAGACGAGGTGATTGTTCTTGTCTGTAAAAAAGGAATTAAAAAAGCTAAGTAAAAGTGAATTAGTTAGATTACTTCTTAAAGAACGTAAAATGCGACAAGATCTTGAAGAACGTTTAATTAAAATTGAGCATTATCTTAAAGCTTTTGATAATCCGCATACACCATCATCCAAGAAAAGAAAAAATAATACAAAAAAAAATCAAGATAATGAAGAGGATAAACCTCGTTTTCCAGGTAAGCCTAAGGGTAGCAATGGTGGTGGAATAAAACTTCCTGAACCTGATGAAGTTGTAGAACACAAACTTGATTTCTGTCCAGTTACTGGTTTGCCCTTGGGAAAACCAGTTGGATATTTGAAGAAGATAATAATTGATTTTCCTGACAAGCCAATAAGAGTAATTGAGCATCGGATTATGAAATATATTTCTCCAAGTACTGGAAAAATAGTTACAGCTAATGTTTTTTTACCTAAAAATATCTATGGCAAGAATATTCAAAGTATTGTTGTAATGCTCAAGAATCTCACCAATTCTCATAGAAAGATTGCAGATTTTATAAGGGAACTTGGTGCTCCCAGTTTTAGTGATGTTGAAGTGCAAAAGATAACGGATAGGTTTGCAAATAAACTTGAGAGCAAAAGAGAATCATTGCTGGAAGAGTTAAATAAGGCAAGTTATGCTCATGCTGATGAAACAAGTTTTAGAAAAGACGGACAAAATGGTTATGTGTGGGGAGTTTTTACTAAAACAATATCGATTCTAAGTGCAACAATGAGCAGGGCAAGAATAAATATCCAAGAATTGCTCAAAAACTTCAAAGGAATAATCGTAGTTGATGGATATAATGCATATGATATCTTTCCCTTAAAACAAAGATGCTGGTCGCATCTTATTAGAGAATTCAAAGATTATGTTAAAAACAATAAAGAAATAGAAACACAATATGCAAGACTAAAAGCACTTTATGAAACCATTAAAGTGCTTAATACAAAACCACCTGATGAAAAAGAAATAAAAAAAGCAAAATGGATATTGAATGATATTGTAACATGCTTGAAAGTTATTCAAGGAGCAAAAGGTCTAAGAACACTTATCAAAAATGGAGGCGAAGATTGGTTTACAGCATTGTATTATAAAGGTGTACCATTAGATAATAATCATGCAGAAAGAGAATTAAGACCTATTGTTCTTTTAAGAAAGACAATAGGGTGCTACAGAAACGAAAAAGGTAAACGATGGATTGACATTGTAGTTTCAGTATTACATACATGGAAATTACAAGGGAAGAACTTATTTAAGAATTTAAGTGCAATAGCCTCTTAACTTATTACGTACTATTGACAGAAACCTTTTTAAAGAAAATAGCTACTTCTATTTCAGAAAATAATGTCTCGGTGGCTCAGTCTGGTAGAGCACACGGCTGTTAACCGTGCGGTCGCAGGTTCAAATCCTGCCCGGGACGCTCTTATCATGGGCCCTTGGCTTAGTCTGGTTATAGCACCCGACTGATAATCGGGAGGTCGTGGGTTCAAATCCCATGGGGCCCATTTAATGACTTTAGTTCTAAAATAGAAGTAGCTATTTTCTTTA
>CAZSMA010000125.1:0-2119 GCA_964608065.1 uncultured Methanosarcinales archaeon | reverse complement strand
GCTTGTGTTAAGGTTTGATAAACAGCTCTTTGTTCATCTTCATCAATTATTCCTAAACTCCCAACAGAATGTCCTGCAAACATTTTTAATCCAATTACGCCAACCATTTTTTCATCTCTAGGAAAAAGGTCCTTCCATGCTTGGACAACTTCTCTAATCTGATCTGGTCTTGAAGTTAATCCTGCATATAAACCATAAAATACAGGACTTCTAACTTGTTCAGCATCTTTCAATCTTCTTTCTATTAATTCTCTAGAATCTATTGCAGGATCTGTATTAGGCATATCAAAAATTCCACTTAATCCAATTCTATCAGCAACACTTAGGGCATGTTCAATTGTTTCTTTATGCCTTTGATTCCAATCTCTACAATGCACATGGGGATCTATCATAAATACTTCAATAAACAATGATTTTTAAAATTACCTGCAAATTATTTGCTACTTCAATTGGACAAATTCTCCGACGGAATCTTTATAAACTTCTTTCTTGTTTTAAGATAATAAAATGGATTATGGAAAAGAGATTGCAAAAGCAGGATTAGAAATAAATGCTATTAAATTAAGACCTGATAATCCTTTTACATGGGCCTCTGGATTTAGAATGCCTATTTATAATGATAATCGAATGTTTCTCTTTTTTCCAGAGCATAGAAAATTAATTGCAGAGGGTTTTACTAATTTAGTTAAGGATATTCCTTATGAAGTTATCGCAGGAACTTCTACCTCTGGGATTCCTCCTGCCACAACATTAGCTGATTCTTTAAATAAACCAATGATTTATGTTAGGGATAAACCAAAAGATCATGGATTAAAAAATCAAATTGAAGGAATAGATGCAGAATCAGATTTACAAGGGAGAAAAGTTATTCTAATTGAAGATTTAATTTCTACTGGGGGAAGTTCTGCAAGGGCTGTCCAAAATATAAGAGATGCAAATGGAAACTGTGATTATTGTATTTCAATATTTAATTATGGATTAGATAAAGCGGTTCAAGCATTTGATACTTTAAACCCTAAATGTGAAGTAAGATCTCTTTTAAATTATGAGACCTTATTAGAAACTGCTAAAGAAACAGGTTATATTAATGATCAACAAGCTGAAATGTTGGCTGGGTGGAGAGCAGATCCTTTTGGATGGGGAGAAAAACATGGCTTTCCAAAAGTAGAAAGATAAAATGGAATTAACACCAAAAGAACAAGAGGCAAGGAAAAGAGTTTGTTTAGCTTTAGATGTACCAACTGTAGAAGGAGCATTAAGCCTTGCAGGAGAATTATCTGATTATGTTGGGATGTATAAAATAGGAAAAGAACTTCATACTGCAGCATGTAATGAAGGTATTCCAATCGTAAGAGAAATCTTTGATAGAAAGGGCGCAGTTTTTTTAGATTTAAAATTTCATGATACTCCAAATACAGTTTATGGAGCAGCAAAAGCAAGTGCAGTTCCTGGTGTTTCTTTTTTTAATATCCATGTTTCTGGTGGAGAAGAAATGTGTAAAAAAGCAATTGAAGGAGCTTATGAAGGAGCGCAAGCTAAAGGATTGGAAAGGTCTAGAGTAATTGGAGTAACTGTTTTAACAAGTTTGGATGATGATGACCTAAAAACTCAGAATTTAGGTATTGGTTATGATGATTTAGTTAAGAGAAGAACAGAACTTGCTAAAAAATGGGGATTAGATGGAATTGTATGTCCTGCTAAGAAAGCAGGAGGACTTGAAAAAGAATTTGGTTCTGATTTTATGTATGTTACACCTGGGATTAAATGGGCAGGAGTACAAAGAGAAGGCCAAAAACAATTATATACCCCAGATTTAGCAGTCCAGGATTGTTCTAATTCTATTCTTGTTATAGGTGGAGCAATAACAAAAGCAGAAGATAAAAAAGCAACTGCTTACGAAATATTACAAGCGATGGCAAAGTATCTTTAATTCTGCACCCAGCAAGTAGCAGCTCCATTTTAAAAACTACATCTTCGTTGGTATTTTAAGAAAAACAAAAGGGCGTTACGCATATACAGGTAGGTACGGCGTGGACATAAACCACTCAATCCATCCCCCCATCTCGACAATATTTATAAATCAAGCCAGGCACACAACAGCGATGGAAAACAAAAACAA
>CAZSMA010000124.1:0-2243 GCA_964608065.1 uncultured Methanosarcinales archaeon | reverse complement strand
CAAGTTCTGGCTGGAGTGGTGATGGCAAAGGTGATAATGCCCTTACAAATATGGTCTGGCTGACACCAGCTGCTATAAACAAGGATATTCCAGAGCCAAAGCCCCACTTGCTTACAACCTCATCCATAAACAAAATCAGCATTCCCCCAAGGAACAGCTGGAATACCAAAATTAATTCTAATTGCAGGTAAACAGTTGTTCCAGCATATTCTATTGCAGGAGCCAGGCCCCCCATAAAAACAAAAATAGCTGCTTCAACAAAAATAATTACAATAGACAACAATTTCTGTAATCCCTGAAATCTTTTCTTGCCCTCATGTGTTGTAAGGTCCATCTTCAGAATGCCTGAACCATTTAATAATTGCAGGATAATAGATGCAGTAACTATTGGCCCAATACCAAGTGATATTAAAGAGCCAAATTTTGCAGCAAGAATTATTGAGAAATGTTCAAAATGTGTCAGTGCATTAATTCCAAGCCCAAACAAAGGTATCATTCCAAGAATAAAGAATAAAACAAGAACAATGCCTGTCCACTTTAGCTTTTCTTTAAAAGAAAGCTTTTTTTGTGTTGGGCCAGACACCTCTGGCAGATTTTCTATAATGCTATCAATAACTGACATTTTAAAGGTTTTTATTTTTTAACTTCTTTTTCTTTTGTTTCAATTTTTTCTGCTTTTTGAGCAATAGGTTTTTCCTCAACTTTCTCTGCTGTTTCAGCAACTGGTTTTTCTTCTTTTGGCTTCTCCTTAATTTTTTTAGGTTTTTTCTCTTCCAAAATAATACTGCCGCCAGCTTTTTTAATTTTGTCAATAGCTTTCTTGGACGCATACTCGCATTTTATACTAAACTTTTTTGTAATCTTGCCTGTGCTTAGAAGCTTGTTAAAGCCAAGTTTCTTTAAATCAACAACATAAGAATCATTCTTTTTTTCAATCATTTTCTTTGACAGCAGTGATTCAAGTTTTTGCTCAATTGTTTTGAGGTTTATTGCCTTTATTTCAATGGTTATCTTCTTTGGCCTTTTGAAGCCATGCTTTCCAAAGTATTTTTTATCCTTCCAGATGCTTGGCTTTTTTGCATCTCCTCTTTTTCCAGTTCCAGCCATTCCCCTGCCGCCGCGGGAGCCTGCTCCCCTGTGTTTTTTCATAGCTCCCCAGCCATGTGTCTTAGAGCCCCTCATCTTCCTGTTTTTTCTTATCTTGTAGGTTGTCATCTTATTTCCTCTTCTGTCAAAATCTTAATACCCTCTCTTTTCAATAAAGTGGTTGTTACACCATTACCTTTGCGTCTACGGTTACTCCACTTACCATTAATTTTTTTCCATTGAAAAGCTAACCCACAGCCACAAGATGGACTTCCCTGTTTAAGTATAGCTTCTTTTATGTTATATAACTTAACTATCTTAAGAGTTTCTTTGGCGCCACGAATGAAATTTTTTGTCACATCCTTCCTGCCACGATCAATTACTTGTGCATTTCCTGAAACTACACTCCTTCCATCCCCATCTAAAATACCATTCCCTTTTCTTGGGGTTTTTAATCCGCCTAATTGTTCTGGACAAACTGGAATTAAAACTTCTTTATTAAGAAGTTTAATAACCTTCTTATCCGGATTACTCTTGGCATCATATCTGCATTTTATTCCTAGTAAACAAGCACTTACTATTCTCATTTTTTATTTTCCTTCAATTATTTCAAAAAATTCTTTACTTACTTTAAAATATCTTTCTCCTAATTCTTTTCCACTTTTGGTTTGTAAATCATTGTAAGCAGCAAAAGCTGTATCTTTAGCACTTTCAATAGAATCCAGAAAATCTTTCCCATACTTTGTTCTTAGATGAATAATTTTTGCAATACCAAAGGGAGAGCATAAATCAATCATGTCTGCATCATAAATAATTTTTGATTCTTTTGTATCTGGCCGGGGAAAATCAAATCTTCTTCCAGCTTTTTTTAATTCTGATAACAAAAATTTACCTGTAGGCGGTCCCATATGGGTTTCAATAATATGGCATATTTCTTTAATTAGTTCTGGATTAGTTCCCTTTTTCTTTAGTAAATCTTCTGCAATTTTAACACCTAAATTATGATGATTTATAACTGTACTATCTTTATCTGATTTTCCTATGTCATGAAGCCAGGCTGCAATCTCTACGATTTCTTTATTTGCTCCCTCTTTTTCTGCCAGAGCCAAAGCTATTTTAACAACCTTTTTAGTATGAATCCAATTCAATTCATCTAA
>CAZSMA010000123.1:0-2266 GCA_964608065.1 uncultured Methanosarcinales archaeon | reverse complement strand
TAAAAATCTTTCCATAGAATTACAACATCTTCAAATTCCCAGTAACCTTATCAATCTTATCTTCTTTATCAGGACCTATTCCTAAACAAGTAACAGTTCCTGGCTCTACAACTGTTTTTCCAGCATCTGTTATCAATCCAGTCACTAACCCTTCATCTTCTGCTTCTTGTTTATACTTTATCAATTCATCTAAATCTTTAACTTTTAGAACAACTTTTTTCATTCCTTCTTTTTTCCATTCTGAAATATAATCTTTATGGGATTTAAGCATTGCTTCAACTGATGCATGGGAACATTGAGAAGCTAACTTACCTTTAGGTAACTTCAAATCCGTTCTTACCAAGATAACTTGTTTGTACATTTTCTTTTCTAAGAACTAATTATCAACAAATACCATGTGCTTTTCTTTTCCTTCTAACTCTAACATTATTCTTCTTACAATGCTTTTCTCAGGGTCTGGCAACAACTTAACCCTTTTTTTCAAATCAGCAAAGCTTTCAAATTCTTTATTCTTTCTTTCCTCAATAATCTGCCACATATGCTTTTTTCCAACACCTGGCAATAATTCAATCTGATGCATTCTTGTAGTTAAGGGCTGTGCCTTATTGAAAAAGTCTAAAAACTTTTTTTCATTTTTTTTTATAAGCTCTACGATTACGTATTGAAGTTCTGCTTTAGCAGTTGCAGTCAATTTACTCAAAGATACCTTTCCAATAATATGATGTATATGATCCCTTTTGCCTTCTCCAATATAAATCTCATCATGAGACTGTAATTGCTTTATATCTTTTTTTGGAACTAACTCTAATAGAACAAAGTGTTCTTTGCCTACAGCTTGCACTATAGGAACCTTTCTATGGCCTGGCTGGTTATCAAAGGGATAACCATTAGGCAAATAATCCAATACAATTGCGTGCTCTTCTTTACCTTTTTCCATCTTCAACAAATTTATTTACTGTTTCAACAATCTTCTTCATATTTTCACTCTTGATTGTAACAGTATAACCTTGTAACAATACTTTTAAATCATCTAATGTAGTTGGCAAAACATCAACAATCTTTACCATGTATTCTTCCTTTAATCTTGGAATTTTCAATTTTTCCAATTTATCTATCAGTTCTTTTGCCTTATTATAATCATGTTTACCAAACTGAGTTAAATGTTCATAGGTTTTATTGGCCCTAAAGTTCAACTCCTTATCCTTTTTTTTTATTTTATCTAACTCCTCCTTTAATTCAGCCATAGTAATTGGTTTCTCTTCTATAATATTAGGAATACTCATTTTAACCTCCTTAAATGTACTGGATGTACAATCAATGTTTTACTTTTATTTTTGTCTTGTATCTCTAATTTGTAGCATTTGCCTCTCTTTCCTAGTACAGTAGCTGACTTTGAGTGATACTTAGGATTATACATTCCGTTATGGATAGCTGATTCTGCATTCAATAACACTCTATCGCCTACTTTAAAGCTCTGAAAATACTTTCTTAAGCTTATTTTTCCTTTGTCTTTTTGTTTTTTGCTTAGCTTGTGTCTTGTTTTTCTTCTAAATCCGCCTATTCTTTTTGTCATTTTACCCCCTTCATACAATATTAACTACTTAAACTAGAGAAATCATACTATTATAAAAAGCTTTTTGTTTTAATGATATACAATATAAAAAACAAAAGCTTTAAATATATCTATGATAATTTAAGTTTATAATAATAAGAGGAGGATGTTTAAAAATGGGTTTTTTTTCAGACTTGTTCAAAAAAGGTACTACGGCAGAGGATATGCCTGAAGATGCAGAAGAAGATTATGTTGAATTAGATACAGAAGGAGAAGAAATTAAATCGAAGATTATTGTAAGGCCGTTTGTCCTTAAAAATTTTGAGGATATTAAAGAAATTTTAGATTCCTTAAGAGAAGGAAACACTATATCTTTAATCAATATTAAACCATTAAAAGACAAAGATTTAGTAGAGCTAAAAAGAGCTATAAACAAATTAAAGAAAACAACAGATGCTATAGAAGGAGAAATTGCAGGATTTGGAGAAGACTATATTGTTATAACACCAACATTTGCACAAATTTATAGAAACAAAGAAACAAGAGAAGTAAAAGCAGCTCCTAGTAATGAAACACATACTACAAAAGGACATTATCATTAATTTTTTTTTCTTTTTTCTTTATGATTTAATAACAATACAAAAACCTATACCAGTATAGGGTTTGTCCCAAATCTAAAGAATTATAAACCCCTACTGCTAAGAATATAGCAGT
>CAZSMA010000122.1:0-2284 GCA_964608065.1 uncultured Methanosarcinales archaeon | reverse complement strand
TAGCTTATTCTGAACTTTATTTTATGGATAAATTCTGGCCAGAGTTTACTAAAAAAGATTTAGAAATTGCAATAAAAGAAGTTGAATCTAGACAAAGAAGATTTGGAAAATAACTACAAAAGAATAGTAAAATTTATAAACTAAGAATTTTACCCAAAATTAACTTATTTAGGAGAAAAATATGGCTGGAGCAGATATTACAGAATACAGAACAGATGACCAAAATCAAGATAAAAGTCTTGTTAAACTTGAAACTGAAATTGGGCTTAATACTTTGGCTTTGACTGGAGAAAGAAACCTTGTTTTATTAACGCAATCAAATAATTCATCCTTTGCACAAGACCTATATAAGGAGCTAGTGCTTCAACTTTGCATTCCTGATGACAAAATTATAAGCCATACAGAAGCATTGGAAAAAGCAAGGAAAAATGATTTAGAGGCTTATAAAACTGAACATTCATGGTTTAAAAGGGCTTATTTGGCTTTTATAAGAAAAAGTCCAAAACCCAAGAACTCCAAGAAAACAAAACTTCTTGAATCAATTGTAGCTATGGAAAATGAGATATCTCAAGGACATAAAGCCTTAGCCCAGCTAAGCGAGAATTTTAATAAGCTTGAGCAAAAATATAAGGGCTTGGTTAAGGAGAGAACGCAGTTAAAAGAAAAGTTAAGAAGATGTGATGCTTTTTTTGAAGCCATAGAGCAAGACAAAAGAATAACAGAAGACATAATTGATTTTTACGAAGGTTATGTTGCTCTTTCTGATGAAGAGAGGGAAACGAGATGGGGGGAGATTCAACGAGTTAAAAATCTGGATAGTGAATTGTTTTATTCTTCTGTTGATTTAGAATCGCATGCTAATAGGATATCGCTTTTGGACAGATATAAATCAAAAAGATTTGAATTAGAAAATGTCTTTAAAGTCAAAAAGTTGGAATTAGCCTATCTTAAACCTAAGTATAAATCATTAGAAAATCAGTTTGCATTACTACTTCAACAATGGCAACAGTCACAGGAGCTTGTTAATCCCGGTTTTATGGCTTTATCAGACCTGAAAATTCATTATGATGTAATAGACCAGTGTTCTGAGATATCCATGGGATTATTGGACATTGATAATGTTATAAAAAATGCTCCGAAATTAATAGCTGATGCTAATAAGGCATATATGGAAGTACAGGAACAATTAGAAATCAGAACTTGTGAAAATCAAGGAAGAATAAAGGTTAGCTCTGATTTGGATGGCGAATTGATGTTGAGTTCTCTTGAATTAGGTAATCCACGTGAAGAAATCGCTCAGTTACTTCGTGAACCTTCAGCTTTTGAAGAGATTGTGGAATAAAATGCAAGACTTATTACTACAAATCCAGGAAACAGTAAGAGCTTACAGGGAAGCTAGGGATAATTTGGAAAACCTTAGTTTGCAAAGAATAGAAGAACTTCATACATTCTTCACGTCTAATCCTTCTACCCAGCAGTTCTTAAAAGAGAAAGAAAGAAAAGGATTAGTTTCATTAATTTCTGAATTGGAACAGAGACTGCCTAAGCCTAAAATTCTTTTAACATTGGATGAAGTCGCTGCTGAAAATAATGCCTATAAGACTCAAGGCGAATGGATAAAATACTGGAACAAATTTGAAGACAGATGGTTTCCTTCAATGCCAGAGCTTTATCAGGTATTCAAGCATATAACAACAGATTCTAAAGTTAGTGAAAAATTACTTACTTCCTTAAGAAAGGATTTTGAAAAGAGATGGTTATTATGCAGCACGAGAATAAATTACAATCCTAATGATGAACATGCAAGAATGGTACATAACTTTGGTTCAAGAATGCAGAAAGAGCCGATAGACTTAGAAATCCCTATTTATAGAGGCGAACAAATAGAAGATGTCCTTAAGCAAAGTAAAGGCTTTAATTATTTGAGGCAGTTATTACAAACAGAAGATTCAGAAGAAGAAATTATTCAAGTTTTTGAAAAATTGAGCAATAAATCTAAAGACAATATAAAGATTTGGACACCGCCTTTTGAAGACAACACTTATTATACGCGTTTAGAAAAATCATCGAGGGCAGTTTCGCTTAACTGTTATAATAGTGACTTCCATATTGGTTGCAGCGTCCATATCGACGGCAGTGGCTGTTCCCGTTCGGTGGCCGCGAGCGCAGCGAGCCTCAGGGCGCGTTAAAAATTAAATAAACAATAAACGAAAAAAACAAACATCTAACAAAATGCAAGACTTATTACTACAAATCCAGGAAACAGTAAGAGCTTACAGGGAAG
>CAZSMA010000121.1:0-2467 GCA_964608065.1 uncultured Methanosarcinales archaeon | reverse complement strand
GTACTTTCAATTTTAGCACCCATTTATCAAATATTTTTTCAGCAGAAAACATATTTCCCGCCTTTATTCTATTCAATTCATCCTCTACTTTTACTTTAGCTTGATCAGATATTACAGAAGGGTAATAATTTGTTATTTCATAATTCTCAGGGAATGCCATGAGAAATGTGCGATTTTAACAGATGAGGTTTAAGTTGGATAACATGTTTCATGACACAACCTTCTTTAGCATTCTATTTTATTTATGCGGTAATCCTAAGATAGCAGGTAAATGTCTGGCTGAAAGGTGAGCCAGATCTTGATAATTCAAGGTACTTTTATCTCGATAAGTGAAGTACATTGTGGCTATACTTGGCACCCCAAGGGTTGTTGTGGAATCAATTAAATAAGCATCTACTATGCTATATCCCTTTGTTTATCATAATTTCGTATCAAAAGGCATGGCTTGCTTTAAACAGCTTCCGTATATGGCGTAAGGCTGGAAGCGGATACTGATAGTTGTAACTTAATTAAATATAATATATACGGGAAAGATAAGTATTTAAATAAAGCAAATAATTTTTAACTAATGAAAATATATTCTTCAGAATACAAACTTAAAAAATTACATAACGATATTTATAACTGCAAACGATGTAATTTTGATCATGGGTTCAAACCTTTTGTGAGCGGTGCCATTAACCAAAAATTTATGCTTATTGGACAATCTCCACCGTCTGATTGCGATTCACCTGGATATATTCCATTTTACAGACACAAAAAGCTGTTTCAATGGCTTGAAGGCGCAGGAATTAAAGAAAAATAGTGATATTAATTGATTTATTCAAAAAGAAAATGTTAATGTAACTTGGAAATAGGCAAAGGGGATGTTGACAAAAGATAATACTTGACTTAACGTAATTTGGGATAGTAAGTTTTTTAAACTTAGGGCGTTTTTGATATATAAGAATAAATGTTTTTGTAAAAACTACGATGGAGAAAAAAAAATGAAATTGACGGTCTTGATAAAAAATATAAATAATTTGTTTCCAAAGCCGCCAGTACACCCGCCAAATGAAAAAAAATACAGAGAAAAAAGAATTGTAACAAGATATGCTCAAGGTAATATTTCTGTACACTTAGGTAAGTATATCACAGGAAATGAAATTGAAAAACGAAAAGCTAAATTATCATCATACCATTTTTTACCAAAGAATTAATCCTTGAAGATACAATTATCCGAAATATCTGAACTATTCACCCTTGCTGAAGAAAAAAATTTAGGAACTGCTCACTTTGGATCGGGTGGAAATCTTTCATATGGTAATAGAGAAGGACCTCATTTTGATGCAGTTATTGAAAAACCAACAGTATACTTTGATAGTAAAATAATTATTGAAAATGGGCGGCTTAATGATAAATTTATAAAGTTAAATCATTTTTGAGTCAGAAGTTGAGAAAAGAGGTTCTTATGATGGAGAAAAATTATTTGAAAAATGAGAGAAATTTTCGCCTTTCATATGTACTTAACAATGGAAAACCCAGTGCTCCAATATTATTATTATTACACGGATTCGCTGGAAATAAAGACGAAAATGGATTGTTTATTGAAGCGGAAGATTACTTTTCTTCAAAGAATTTTAATGTTTTCAGATTTGATGTTGAAGGAGCAGGCGAAAGCGAAGGTGATTATTCATTAACCTCTTTACGTAAACAAAGTAATGATTTGGAAAGTACTATAGATTACTTAACTAAAACTTATCCTGAGAGTAAAATTGGTGTTGTAGGTTTTAGTTTAGGTGCTACAGTATCTATTTTGCTTAATGACTCACGAATAGATGCTTATGGACTTTGGAGTCCCGCTCTTTCGCCATCTGAAGATATGTTTCCTAGATATAATACAGAAGAAATAAGAGAAAGACTTAAATCGGACGGTTTTTTAGACAAAGCAGGATTAAAAGTTGGCTCTGCAATTATTAATGATTTACGTGATTGTAAGCTCCAACAAAACATACAGGAGATTAATAAACCAGTTTTATTAATTCATGGAACTGCTGATGATAAAATTAACTATAAAACTACTAATAAATTTCAGAATCTGTTCAATAAATCTAAGATGGTTTTAATAGAAGGCGCGAATCACTCTTACAAAAATAATCCTCTTCATAGACATCTGTTGTTTCGAGAAAATTATTCTTTTTTTTCAAATGTTTTTTGCGCATCAATAAATTGAGTTAGGCTAGTTTTGTTTATATTAAAGGATGAAAAATGATTCATGTTTTTTAATTAGTTATAGAACCAACTAAACATCTTCTGCTCTCCAATATATTGCAATTCCAAACATTATAATGCCCTTATAACTCCCAAATCCTTTTCCCCTCACTTGTCCAAATCCTTATACAACCCATATAAACCCCATTCCCCTAAACCCTTCAGAATAAAAAATCAAACAACTATAACCTCAAACGAAAGGAGGTAAAAACGATTT
>CAZSMA010000120.1:0-2582 GCA_964608065.1 uncultured Methanosarcinales archaeon | reverse complement strand
AAAGAAATATTATTTATTACATAATACACATTACCTAAAGGATCTTTTATAGATGTATTAAGATACAATCCAACATAACCAACTTCTTCATTAAAGTTCGTAACATTTACATCCACACTAATATTCTCACCCATTAAATAACTTATATTATTTGATACATTAGTAATCTTAATGTTTTTAACAGAAATATTCTGTGATACATCTATATCATCACTATTCTCTGATGCAATCTTTACTACAATATCATATAAACCCTCTTGCTCAGCATTCACATTCCAACTAACTGTTTTATTGTCTGAAACATTACCTAAACTTCTTGTTAAAGGATCTAAAGTAGACAAACCCGCAGGAAGTGTAATATCTGCGTTAGCATCAACTAATTTGGTTCCACCATTCTTAACTAATAAAATAACATCAAATGAATCACTGACACCAACTTCTGCATCCATAATTAAACTTGAATTTATTACAGACCCTGTAACATTTATAGCATTAAATCCAACATTGTTTGAATAATTTTCTTCCAAAAATGAGTTTGATGCTGGTATTGAAACATAAATATCATTAACCCCAAACTCAGCAGTCCAGTTTATAGAAACATTTTCAAAAGAATTGCCCATTACACTTACATCCCCCTCCCCAATTAAAGTTCCATTCACATTATTTCCAAGGTAAAACTCAACTGTAGCATTAGTTGCATTTCCATCTTTAATATTATCAACAACAGCACTCATAGTAACATTATCTCCTACAACGGCAGCATCATTTGAAAAAGAAACATCTTTTACAGTTAAATCTGGAGGTTGTGAAACCCAAACCCATAAAGATGTCTGTCTAATGAATTCTTTATTACCAAGCATTCCTCTTGCTGTAACAAGTATATCATATCTGCCGGTTATATTTGTTTTATTATAATTAGTGGAATAAACAGCATTAATCTCATCTAGTGAAATATTTTCTGTAATATTGTCTGGTCTTAATATCTCAACATCAACAAATGCATTAACTATAGGAACCCCAAAATAAGTTAGATTAGCTGTTAAATTAACATCTTCATTTAAATCATAATTAAATTTATCCAATTTAGCCAATACAGTTAGATTGGTTTCCAAAATTGTCATCAGGCTATAGTTTGTGTTTGATGTATTTATTGAAATAATATTAGCTGTCCAGTTCCCTTCTACTGGATCTTTAATTTCATATACCTCAAAACTTGTATTCCCAGGATAATAAGTTATATTCATTCCATCAACCATCTTTGTTGAATTTATTACATCTCCATTAGGTGTTTCCAATGTTAAATCTAAATCCCCATAGTCCCACATCAAAAATAAATTTATTGCATTAACAAAATTTAATGATAGATTATAAGATTTGTTTTCATTTTCAATTACCCCAGAAATAACAGGCAACCTTTGAGTCTGTAAATTTTCAGATTCATTTACAGGATCATTTTCTGGAGGATCATCATTCAATATCCAATTTATTTTATTATAAACAGCATCATCTTCAATCAACTCTTTATGGTTAACATAAAACAACTCATGATTTTCTCCAGAAACCCCAGTTAGTTTTATACTATCTATACTAACAAAACCATCATTTTCAACAAAAAGAAAATAGCTTAAAGTAACAATTGCACTTAATATATTACTTTTTCTTCCACCTATGGTTGTATAATGAACATCGGGTGCCAATATAGCATCCCCAATTTTTTTTTTAGGGTCATTATAATTCAACAATCCAAGAAATTCACTGAATGGCTTCATCTGCTTTGCAGCTTCACCAAGGTAAGCCGGATGGATTGGTGGTGTACCTATCCACCTATCCATATTATGACATGAGTTTACATTACCAATAACAGATTCTATAAGTTTTCTAGTTAACCCTGTTATCAGTGTAATATAATTAGCTGGTCCTAATGCAGGTGGTCGAAAAACCTCAGACCCATAATTAGGGGTTCCCAATAAAATCAATTTTCTAACATTATTATATCCATCTAGTTTTTCCACATACCATCTAGCTATTAACCCACCCATTCCATAACCAACTATATCAACCTTATCTGCACCAGTTTGTGATTTTATTGATTCTATATCATTTTTCAGTTTATCAGCATATATTCTTATATCATCCATTGCATCACAATTATTTTCATCAGGAGAATAATCAATTACATGTACTTCAAAACCATCATTCTCTATTCTTTGCTTTAGTGTTAAAAGTGAATCAGGATCAGATGAATAATCATGAACCAAAACAACAGGGGTTCTATTGGATTTATAGTTTGTGAAAAAGCCCTCTGTTTCACCAACAATATTACTATCAATATCTGCTTTAACAGTCAGACCATGACCCCCTTCACTTGAAGAAAATTTAGTATTAAATTTATATTTGCCAGGACTTAATTCATCAACATCCTTTTTCTCCCATTGTTCAGAATCAAACCTATACTCAACTTCTGTTAAACCATTAACCAACTTTCCATCCTTAACAAGCTTTAGATTAACATCAGCTGTTTCATCTGGATCATAATGACTATTAATGATTACATCAAGATCAGTTATAGGTGTTGAACATAT
>CAZSMA010000119.1:0-2648 GCA_964608065.1 uncultured Methanosarcinales archaeon | reverse complement strand
AGGATGTTCAAACAATCGAAATCATTGTTCTCAAAAATATTGACAACTGGGACAAGACAAAAAGAATATGTGTCTAGCAAAAAGAATAAGGTGCCCAAGGACCATTAAAACAAACAGAGAATTCTTTCATACTATTTATTTCTTTTAATTTGTTTTTTAATGATTTGACTTTATTTTTATGAACTAAGCAGGAAATATCTAAAAACAGTTGTTTATCATCTAAAGACTTTTTTATTTTTCTAACTTTTATATCATCAACAAGTTCGTTAATTTGTTTATAAAATTCCTCTTTATATTGATTTATTTTAGTTGCTATCTCTTCTCTCAATTTTTTCTGTTGAGATATATATTCCTTCACACTATTTTTTAATTCGTGTTTAATTAGGGTATTATAAAATACTTGAATACCAAACTCTTGCTTATCTCTGTTTTTTTCTAATACTTTTTTTATTTTTTCATACTCTTTATCTATCCACTCTTTTACTTCTTCTTCTTTGACTAAAGTGCTAGCATTAAAAGGGATTATTGAATTAAACTTTTTCATCATTTTATCAATCACATATTGATGCTCTATTGCCAAATCAAAAGGTTTTTTATCTTTAATCTCTTTAACAGAACAATTATCTAGAATTATACTAAACTCTTTATATGGTATAGAATAAACCCTATTTTCATTTATTCCAATGTTTCCAAAATTATTTTTTATTCTTTCATTAATTATGCAATAAATATATTTATATTTTTTATTTTGAGCTTTTTCTTTCATTTTTAAATCACATTTATCTAAATAAGACTTTTGAAAATTCTATTAAATCTTTTAGTCCTTTAATCTCAGATTGAAATAAAGGCATTTCAGTAATTTCATATTTAGAGAACTTTTTGTTAATTTCTTTAATATAAGCTTGTTGTTGTTTTCTTCTTGAGCTACAAAAACCGCATCTATTTGAAGGAATTACTTTATTAACAACCATATATTTAACTGGAACCTTCAGCTTTTTAAGATTATCAATAAGCCTTTCTGTCTGGTATATGCTCATAGTCTCTGGTGTTGTAACTGGAATAAATTCTGTAAAGGCAGGATTTGTAAGAATTCTTCTTCCTCTTTTAATTGTATCTAAAGTTGTTTTTAATGAATCACCCATATCAGCAGTTATTGGATACTTCCTTTTTATATCAATAATAAATTGTGTCCAGTCTAAAGCTTCATCTGGTAGAGCTAACAATCTTATTGTATGACCAGTAGGTGCTGTATCCAAAATAAATAAATCATATTCTTTGTTGTCTATAAAATCTAATATCTTTTTTAAAGCCATTAACTCATCAACACCTGGCGGGCTAAGGTCAAACAAATCAGACATTATAGCTTCATCGAGAGGTAAAGAAACACCCCCTCTTGGAGTTAAAAGTCTCCTAAAGAAATTTCTGATTTCTTCTCTGTATTCTTTTTTTAAATTTTCAAAGAGTTTTACAGCATCTATCTCTTGCGCATAAACATTATTGCTAATAAATGTAACTTTATCTCCTACTTCTTTATCAAAAGAATCAGATAAAGAATGAGCAGGATCAGTAGAAAAAACTAGGACTTTTTTTCCTTGCTTTGCTGCTTGCAAAGCAGTAGCTGTCGCCATAGTTGTTTTACCAGTGCCGCCTTTACCCCCAAAAAGCAATAGTTTCAAATCCTTTTTAAGAATAACATGCATTTCTGAAGGCTTATGTAAGGTGTTTTTAGAAAGTGAAAATAAACTCGGTTTTTTAAGGTTAAATTTATATTTTTCCTCATACAAAGCTTGACTAAAAACAGCTAAATCATTTAATCCTTTTATTTCATAAGGAAATAATGGTGCTTCCACAATATCATATGAAAATTCCTTCTTAATTTCATTAATATATTTCTGTTGTTCTTTTCTCCTTGCTATACAAAAATTGCATTTGTTAGTTGGAATAATTCTGTTAAAGATAATATGACTAATGGGAATTTGGTAATTTTCAAGTGTTTTAATAAGCCTGCTTGTTTCATACACACCCATCGCCTCTGCTATTGTTATAACAACAAATTGCGTTTTTTCTTCATCCATAAGAGTCTCTCTTACCCTTTTAATATCATTTTGTAGTTTTGTTAGAAATTGATCTGCTCTGCCTTTTACTGCCCTGCCAACAAGCCTTTTCATTATATAGCTTTTTTTAGCGTGCATCTTAATTAAAACATTGGTCCATTTAATCATTAAATCAGGCAAAGCTAAGAGTCTTATTGTATGGCCACTTGGTGCTGTATCTAAAATATAAAGGTCATATTCATTTTTTTCCAAAAAATTTATTATTTTAGTTAATGCCATAAATTCATCTAAACCAGGAAAAGGCAATTCTGAAAATCTTAATGTGTCCTCTCTATCAAGATAAGTGCCTTCATCAAGTATTTGCTGGATAATATCATTATATTCTTTTCTGAAGTCTTCTAAAACACTTTCTGTATCCATCTCTAAGGCGTCTATATTTTTTGTTATGTTTGTAATCTTGTTGCCAATTTTGCAGTTAAAGGAGTCAGATAAAGAAAGTACAGGATCAGTAGAAAAAACCAAAACCTTTTTACCTTGCTTTGCTGCTTGCAAAGCAGTTGATGCAGCAATAGTTGTTTTTCCAACACCGCCTTT
>CAZSMA010000118.1:0-2689 GCA_964608065.1 uncultured Methanosarcinales archaeon | reverse complement strand
GTAGAGTTTGATAATTTAGATGATATTAAGGAAGCAGAAGAGTCAGAAATTAACCAGATAATCAGAGAGTTAATTAATTTTACAGCTTATGATTTAGATGAAGATGGTTTAATTGATTATATTGAATGGAATGTTGAGCATTTAAGCAACCAAACTTATGAAGTGATTATAGAATCTGCAGGAAAAACTCTTTATAATATCACTTCAGAATGCTCTTATGAAACTTGTAATGAGCTTCCATCAGGCGGAAAAGAATGCACTGCAGTTATTGGAGCTTGTAGATTTATAAATGATAATGGAGTGTTTAAAGATTTCACAGATGTTGTAGATATTAGTTTTGATAATAATTCTGGAAACTTAACTTATTCTTATAAAAATGATTATTCTATTATGAGCAGGTTAATTTTTGTTATAGATGTTTCTAAAGAGGAATGCAATGCTGAAGGTTGGGATTGGAGAGATAATGAGAATTTATGTTTCTTAATGCCTGATAAAGCTAAGGAATTTATGGAAATAAATAATATAAGCAATAATATTATAATAGAAAAAAATTTCGGTTATTATAAATACGCAATGAATGTTAGTGGAATACCTCCTGCTTATCAAGATAAACTTGCTTATGTTGGATTATATTTAGAAAAAGAAAATGGATTAACCTGGGATGATGTAAAAGAAAAAGAAAAAGATAAAGGAAAAAGTAAGGATGAAAGAAAAGATAAGTCTTTGATTGTAAAAGATAAAATAAATCTTGGCTTTAATGACTTAGAAGAAAGTGGATTTACAGTGCAGTTTTATGATAAGAGAACTATTTTAATAGGAAATGTAAGGAACAAAGAAAATTTATGGCTTGACCCTTTGTCTTCTGTTACAGGAGAAACTTCAGATGGGTATATTTATGGAAGTTCCAGTACTTATTCAACAGCGCGTTTAACATCAACTTCTTCTGCGAGTTCAAATAATAATTTCTGGATTGGACAAAGTTATTCTAATAGTGGTTCTCCAGATTACATTGATACTTATAGTGTAGACAGATCATATCTTGATTTTAATACTTCAAGCATTCCTGATAATGCTGTTGTAACTAATGTAATATTAAGTTTAAATGTATCTAGTTTTGCTACAATTCCAAGTCCTGATTTTAATGTATCTGTATATGATTTTAAATGGCAGGAGCCAATAAATGCTACTCAAGAATCTAATTATGATGCTAGTGGTGCTGTTTATGACAATCTTTTTAGAAGTACAGTGGGGATGTCAAAAAATCAAGTGTATAATAGCTCTAATTTAAATACCTCTTGGATAAATCTTACAGGAGACACAAAATATCAATTAAAAAGCGATAGAGATGTTAATTCAAATACACCTACTGGTATTGAAACTACAGCATTTGTATCAACAGAATTAGTTACTGGTGCGCCAATACTTTATGTTACATATAATCTTCCTGACACAATTTATCCTATATTTAGTTCTTTTGTTTTTTCAATAACTAATAATACTCAATATGCCCTAAATCTTGTTTATCAATTTAATACAACAATATCAAACACAAATGGAACTGCTGGAATAGAATGGCAGGGAACAAATTATAGTTTATCAAATTTATCTTCTGTTTTTAATAAAACTTTTTTAGGATTATCTGCAGGAACATATTCTTATTATTTTTGGGCTTATGGAAATGGAACATCTCATTTATTTAATAAAACACAAACTTATTCTTATACTGTAGCTAAAAATAATTCTTTAGTTTTAGGCTTAACTGCAACAACCCCTATAACTTATCCAACAACAACAAATTTTGCAGGCTCAGGATGCCCTTCACAATTATCCTGCTCTCTTAATATTTCTAATGGAGTTTATTCAGCAGGAACTATCTCTGCTAATTATTCAACAGCAGGAAATGCAAATTATACTTCTAAATCAGCAGTTTATACAGTTACAATTAATCAGAATAGTTCTTATGTTTTAGGGATTTCAGGAACAACCCCGATTACTTATGGAACTGCAACAGATGTTGCAGGCTCAGGATGCCCAAGCCAATTATCCTGCTCATTAGACAAGGCAAATGCAGTTTATGGTGCAGGAACAGTTACATTCAATTATTCAACAGCAGGAAATGCAAATTATTCTGCTAATTCAATAACAAAAGATATTGTTATAAATAAAGCATCTTCTCAAACATCATTAACTTTTGATAAAACAAGTCCACAAACTTATGGAACTGCAATAACTCCAACCTGCTCATTATTAACTGGGGTTGGAACAGTAAGTTTAACTAATGGAACTTCTGGAGTAGCTGAAACTTTAGGGGCTGGTTCTTGGAATTTAAATTGTTCTTATGCTGGAAATACAAACTATACTGCTTCAAGCAATTCTACAGTATTTGTGATTAATCAAGCAAATCCTTCAACTCTTATGGCAATAACTGGAACTACGCCTATTGAATATATGACTACATCTGATTTTACTCCAAGTGAAACAAATACAGGAGATGGAGGATGCTCTTATTCTATGGATAGAAGCAATGGAATTTATGGAGTTGGAACTTGGACATTTAATTATTCAACAGTTGGATGTGCTAATTATACTGCTGGAAGTGTAACAAAAGATTTAGTAGTAAACAAAAATTCAAGCTTAGTTTTAGGCTTAACTGCAACAACCCCTATAACTTATCCAACAACAACAAATT
>CAZSMA010000117.1:0-2734 GCA_964608065.1 uncultured Methanosarcinales archaeon | reverse complement strand
ACAAAAAAAAACGCCCACGAGGATAACATTTTACTCGCTTGCACGGTCGGGGCGTATTAGTATTTTGTGATTTTGATGGGCGTTTTTTTTTTGTTCAAGGAAAATCCAAGAGTGTTTTTAAAACTCTTTGATTAAAAGAAGAATGAAAATAGACCCATACAAGCACAAAGAAGGATATCTCAACTGGAAAGAAAAAGTTGCCGGGAAAATTCCAAACATAAGCAGGCAGAATTCTGATTTACTTTTACAATATCTCCAGGATATGGAAAACGGACTTAATATTTCCAACACCAATGCAAAAGGCTCAAGAGGATATAACAGATTAAACACTTTAAAGGACAAACTTATATTCTTCTCGAAAAAGTTTAAGACAAGCTTTAATTTGGGCTGTTTATCTACGTAAATTTTTAAACCAATTGATAACTAAAAACAACAGAGAAACTAAGTATAATATCCCTGCAAAGCCGAGAGGAAAAACAGCCAATATTGCAGACCAAGCAAAACATTCAGAGTGAATCCCGCCTTGAGGTAAACAAGCAATCCAGAAAAATAAAAATGTCAATATAAAGATTATCAAGGCAGTTAAACTTAATCCAGCAGACCAGTTAAGAAGCTTGGTTTTCTTCTCTTCATTCATCCGAAAATAGTAAATTCCTTGAATTAAAAATATAATAAAAATCAATAAAGTAACAACATAATCTAAAAATAATAAAACTCCAATTGTTCCCATACCTATTGATGCAGGACATTGATTAAAGAAATTACAAAGATAAATTAATTTGAATGACCTATCCGAGCCTTGACCCGCCGTAGAAAATATTAGTGATATGATAAAGATTATTAAAGAAACGCCAGTTATTTTATACCATATATTTTTCATTTTAAGTTATCCAAATAAATTTTTGAAAAAATTTAATATCTTTTCCCAAAGTCCGCTACTTATACAGCTATTATCTATACATAAGTTTGTGGAACATTCAAAATTATTATTGCAAGAATTATCTGCTTCTTTTTGATTTGAAAATTGTTGGTTATCACAATAAGTGTTTTCCATTCTGTAACCAATAGGATAACACTTTTTATCTAAAATACAACCATTACAATCTTCTTTAACAACTTTAATTTCTTCTTTTACTCCTTCAGTTTCTTCCACAATATCAATAGGTCCTGTTTCTTCTGTTGGTTCTATTTTTGAACAAACTCCCTTTTTACATCCACTTGGACAAGGGATATCATTATAGAATTCGTCTGGAGAACCCTCAACACAGAAGAATTCTCTTAAACTGCAATCTGAACCAGAGCATTCTCCACTTTCAGAAGGTTGTCCTGTAGATGTTATTTGGCAGTAATCAGTAGAGCCTGTATGGTCTGCAATTCTTGAAGGAAAAGTTGTTCCTAAAACTAAGGGGTTTTTACCCCCATCGTCTTCAGTGCATTGTGGCTTACTCGTAGAACATTTTCCTTTATTACAATATGGTTTGTCAGTTGGGCAATCCATTAAAATAGTCGTGTAGGCAGTATCATTTATACAATAAGCTTCGTAAATTTTGTTTTCGCCTTCAGAATAATCACACCAATCTCCTTGTCCACTTGTTCCTGTTTCTGCTTTTCCTAAGATAGTTGGGTTTTTGCCACCATCACTATCTTTACATTGGGAAACAATTTGAGGAGTGTCTTCAATCTGCTCTGCTTTAACAACAGCATGATAACCAGAGTTTTCTGTTCCGATAATATCTAATAAAGTTAATTGGATACCATTTTTAGAAAATACATTTGAACCTGAATCATCTTTTAGTTCTACAGTAAGACCTTCGAATTTAAAAGTCACATCATTTGAAGAAATTTCTAAGATACTTAAATCCATTCCTCCTTCAATATCGAATTCAATTGTAGAACCAACATAAATTGAGCATTCTTCTCCTTCAGAACAAGAGCTAATTTGAGGAGTGTCTTCAATCTGCTCTGCTTTAACAACAGCATGATAACCAGAGTTTTCTGTTCCGATAATATCTAATAAAGTTAATTGGATACCATTTTTAGAAAATACATTTGAACCTGAATCATCTTTTAGTTCTACAGTAAGACCTTCGAATTTAAAAGTCACATCATTTGAAGAAATTTCTAAGATACTTAAATCCATTCCTCCTTCAATATCGAATTCAATTGTAGAACCAACATAAATTGAGCATTCTTCTCCTTCAGAACAACTTTCTTGAGCAGAAACAAAAACAGATAAGGATAATATCATTAAGAAAAGTGTTATTAAGATTATTTTTTGTTTCATCTTAACATATCTAATCAAGAAATAGTATAAAAAGCTTTTTGTTTCAAATCGTTTTTCTGGGGAGTGGGAAAAAATTTATTATATAATCTCAAAACTGAAAGTTTTGACAAATTGTCCGTAGGACAGCGACGACAAACCCCGTATTATAATTATGCCGACAATTGAAACTAACATATATTAAGTCTACTTTTTGAGATTTTTCTTTTAAATTATGGGAACTTTAAAGAATAAATAATCACTTAATTATTTGCTTTTATTCAACACATCACTCCCACCCCGACAATATTTATAAATAAAGCCAGCGTCAGTAAATCAATTATAAACGCAAATATCCGATATAAAAAATCGAGTCCCATGAGGATGCCATGAATATGATGTCGACGGTCGGGGCGTATTAGTATTTGTTAGGGCGTTATATCATAAACACTCAACCCCGTGTTAAAAGTTCTT
>CAZSMA010000116.1:0-2810 GCA_964608065.1 uncultured Methanosarcinales archaeon | reverse complement strand
CCTTCAATTGTATAAAGTGCTCTCCAATAATTTGATAATTCTACACGATATAAATTCTTAATACCTACTTTCTTAAACTCTTTCGGAATTAAATCTTTTGCAATAGGATCTCCATATTGGGAATTTTCTTTTAAGATGTCTCTAACTCTATGAAAAGAGTCCAAAATTGATTTAGCTTCTTTATCATTTCTTTTCTTTAATTCAAGATAAGCATCCCTTCCCTGCCACTTTAAAATAATTCTAACCTCTTTACCAAAGTACATTCTAAATCTCTAATCCCCCTCCTATCATTTTTCTTAAGTGTTCAGATTCAACATAAATCCATTGTACACCTTTTGTCCCAATTATTATCTTTCCACTCATTTGAAGGTAATCAAGAATTATTTTAAGGGTTGGATACATAACCTGCCTTGGAAGCCTCTTTCTTAATTCAGACATTTTAATAGGCATATCTCTGTGTTTTTTAAGAAAATCCTCTACCATTAAAACAGTATTCAAATTAGGATATCTTTTAGTCTTATGATCTTTTTTTTCAATCATTTCTGTTTTAGTGAATTTCAATTCTTGCATTTTAATCACATAAGGTATCAATTGATATAAAAAATATATCAACTTATATATAAATGTTCCGGTTTTCTGGGGTTTTAATGTATTTTTCTTGGGTGGTCTCCGCTTATGAGGGAGGATTTTTGTGAGGACTCACTCATTCCCCTTTCTCTAAAAACTCCTGACCGCACTTAGGACATCTCCATCTCTTTGGAGCTACCATAACCATCCTACCATTGCATTTCTCACATAAAAATATCTTATCTAGATTAACTTCCATTTCATCCAGATCAACATCAACTTTTCCCATGTTATACTAGAAAATGTTTTATATATTTATAAAGGTTTCGTCATTTAACCCACTGGCCAACCTAGCGTGAGATATATAAAGGACTACTTCTTCTAACAGTGTATGGATCTACAAAAAGTCAAACTATTAGAAAACACATATGATGTATGTGGTGGAAGTAAAAAAGAAGGTTTAGGGTTTATTTATGATGCTTCTACTCCTAAAGGCAAATGCCCTTTATACAAAACATTAATTTCTAACAAATGCAGCTATGACTGCAAATACTGCAGCAACAGCACTGTAAGCAAATCTAAAAAAGCAGATTTTGAGCCAGAAGAGTTGGCAAAGACTTTTATTCATTTACAACAAAAACATCAATTACAGGGATTATTCTTAAGCTCTGCTGTCTGTAAAGACCCTGACAAAACAACAGAAAAAATGCTTGAAGCAGCTTCCTTAGTAAGAAACAAATACAATTACCAAGGCTATATTCATTTTAAAATATTGCCAGGAGTCTCTTTTGAACTAGTAAAACAAGCAGCAGAATTTGCAGACAGATTAAGCATAAACATAGAATGCCCTAATAAATCAAGATTAACAGAAATAAGCTCTAACAAAGAATACAAATCAGATATTTTAAGAAGACAAGCATGGATTAAAAGATTACATTCAAACCAAACAACACAAATGGTTATAGGTGCTGCAGATGAAACAGACTTAGAAGTTCTAAAAATGATGGAATGGGAATACAAAAGCTTTGATCTTAAAAGAATCTATTACTCTGCATTCAGACCTATAAAAGACACACCTTTAGAAAAAAAAACAAAGACTCCTTTGTTCAGACAGAACAGACTATACAATGTTGATTTCTTAATAAAAAAATACAACTACAACTTTAAAGAATTCAAAAAAATAATGAATAATGATATGCTTCCTAATAAAGATCCAAAATTGGCAATAGCATTAAACAACCTTGAATCTATTGAAATAAATCAAGCAGAATACCAAGATTTAATCAGAGTTCCAGGTATTGGTCTTAAAACAGCTAAAAACATAATTGACTTTACAACAAACAAAAAAATAAAAAAACGTTTAGAACTAAGACAATTGGGTGTTATCTTAAAAAGAGCTGAGCCTTTTATTAAGATTGATGGAAGCTGTCAACAAAAGTTATCACTATTCTAGAAAAGATAAGTTTAAATATTTCTATGATATTTGGTTAGTTAGAATGGATAGAAGAAATTTTATTAAGAACATTGCAATAATATGTACCACAGGTTTAGGAATAGGTGGTTTAGAAGCAATAGCTCAATCAGGTTCTCAAAACAAATATGACAGACTTTTTGAAGAATATCTTAGAGGAGAGCTAAGTAAAAGTTATGTAAAAGATGGTAAAGTAATGGAAAACGAAATAGGTTTTTTTCTTCCTAATTTTAAATATAGATTGGGTAAGTATACATTAAAAAAATTAAAAGATATCTTAGATAACAACCTTCCAGAAAAAAGGGAAAAGAAAATAATAAATTTTTATGATAAAGATTTGATCAAATATATTGGAACAAGAACACTAAGTGGAAAAGATATCCTTGATGTTACTGCAGATGATGATCATGCTCTGGCTTATATAAAGCAGGACTCTATCCGAGTTACTCGTGAGGTTAAAGAAAAAGGAAAAGAAGTTATAGCTACTTACTTATTTTACCAGTGGCAAAAGTTTAATTCTAACCCCCACCTTAAAGCGATATGGGGAACTGCAAGTTTAGAAAATTACTTTGATTTAAATAAACAGACAACATTAACAAAATCAGAGGTTAAGAGAGAAAGTGAAATAGGTGCTACCGATGGATACTATTCTGTAACAATGTACTCAAGAAGTGATGTTATTATCTCAGCATTAGAAAAAGTAAGAATAACCCCTTACTTAATAGAAAAAGGAGTAAAAATAAAATAACCTTTATTTATTATTCAACTTAGA
>CAZSMA010000115.1:0-2868 GCA_964608065.1 uncultured Methanosarcinales archaeon | reverse complement strand
TAATAAAATAAAAAGGTATAGTTGTTATCTACTTTTTTTTGTCTAGCTTTTTCTTAAACCCTTTATATTCTTTTTTATAACCAGCATCAGAAGTAGCACATTTAGCGATATGTTTAGTGCACCATTCATCCATCATGGGGGTAATGATCCGTTCATCCCAACCATTCTCTAAATCAGCCACCAGTCTCTTGTATAGGTCATAATACTCCACGCTAAGAATTTGAAGACAGCCTGCAGCTAGTACAGACCCCACGCTGATTATAATTCTTTCTATACCCTCACCAGTATTACCCTGTGCAAAATAGTCTACAGTTCTAGCAGCATTATCTGCTGCGAAAACTAAAAACATAAAACTAGAAGCATGAGGCCATGGTGCACATTTAATATATGCTTTTGTTTTTTTGAACATTTCAATTCTCCAAGAACTCTTGGAGTATATTCCATACCCCTTTTACCTATGAAATCGTTTATTGATTTATAAAGTTAATGCTTCTCCACCTAATTGACTGAAAATAATCTATAAAAACTTAAAGAAAAACTTAATAAACATTCTTTCTTGCTTTCCAAAACCAACATATTTATAAATTATTTATTATTAAATGATGTTATGACAAAAGCAATATATCTGGATGACAGTTATGTGAAAGAGTTTGAAGCAACTGTTGAAAGTGTTAAAGACAACAAATACATAGTCCTGGACCAGACAGCTTTCTATCCTAATGCAGGAGGCCAGCCTTATGATACTGGAAAGTTCATCAAGGATAATGAAGAGTTCAATGTCGTCTATGCTGCTAAATTTGGAGAAATAATAAGCCATGAAGTTGATAAGCCAGGATTAAAGCAGGGAGATAAGGTTAAAGGAGTTATTGACTGGGACAGAAGGTATAAGTTAATGAGAAGCCATACTGCTGCTCATGTCTTAAGTGCTATATTTCATAAAGAAGCTGGAGCTTTGATCACAGGTAATCAACTGGATTTAGATAAATCAAGGATTGACTTTAATCTTGAGGATTTTGACAGAGAGAAGATAGATGAATATGTTAAGAAATCAAATGAGTTAATTGATAAAGATTTACTAGTTACTGTCTCTTATATGAAAAGAGAAGAAGTATTGCAAAAACCAGAGCTAGCAAAATTAGCTAAAGGCCTGCCTCCTGGTGTGCAAACACTAAGGATAATATCTATCGGAGAATTTGATTCACAGGCAGACGCAGGAACACATGTCAAGAGTTTGAAAGAGATAGGGCATTTGGAGATAATAAAGTGTGATAATAAGGGAAAAAATAACAGAAGAGTTTATTTTAAGCTGAAAGAGTAATTATTTTTTTATAATGGGGACTCTTATCTCAAATTTTTCTGGAATAGGTATTCTTAGAGTGTATTGTGCGTTAAGTTCATGCATTGTATCTTTATGACCTTTTGGAGCTAAGCTTTCAATGATATTCTCCAGCAATGCCTTTTCTTCTGTTTTTATCTCTTTAAAATTAACAGGTTTTTGATAATTAAGATTTTTGAAACCAAACATTTCAGGTTTTTTAGAGATTAAATAGTATGCAACAAACATATTGACATAATGAGCTGTTGCAAAGTAACTTTTTTCTAGAAAATGTTTTCTAACTGTTTCATATATATTATCATAATCTGGATTTATTTTATGATGTTCAAAGAAAGTTTTTATCTGTTTACTACCCCCCCAATAATTCCTTTCATAATATCTATTATAACTTCTGTTAAGTTTGAGAGATTCTTCCAGAGCTTTTATTAAATTCCCTTCTCCAACTATATAGCCTGTAAGAACTAACCTCCAATCTTCAAATGCGTTAAATAAATCATTAATATATGCACATGCTGCACCTGTTGCTTTAAATATATCTCTACGTTCATCTTTATATCTTGTTAACCCCAACCCATATCTTCTTCCTGTGTACCTCATTAACTGTATATGGCCTTGTGCACCTTTTGATGATTCTGCCCTTGGGTTTAATTGACTTTCTGATAAAGCTAAAAAGAAGAATTCTTCAGGAATATCTACTTTTGCAAATCTCGCTTTTTCATTAGGATTGAGATGATATTTTAACCAGTGGTGATACTTGGGTGCAGCTTCCAACCCTTTAATAACTTGTGAGTTTCTACCTTTGATATACCACACATCATCTAAAGCTCTTTCATCTAAAATTTCATTAAACGCATGCCTTACTGATATGTTGGAAGGTATTAATGTGTGCCATTTATTTGGTTCTATACTCATTGCCTTGATAATACTATTTGGCTCTAACTTATTAATAATTATTTCATCTGAGTCAGACAACGCATTTTTAATAAGTAGATTGTTATCTTCTACTTTGTACTTAATTTTTTTTAATGTATTCTTATTGAACAATAACGCTTTATCATCAGGGAGCTTAAAATAATCATATATCCAGAAACCAAGTTCTTTAGTATGGTTGAATGCATATTTTGCTATTTCTGGTTCTAAATCAGTAGGTAATACTCTATCTTTACTGAAGTCAATAAAAGATTCTTTGACATGATCAATTTCTTTATCCACTGTAGTTGCTAATGCTACTGCACCCCATGTTATTTTTTTTAAAAACTCCCTTCTACTCATATTTTATTCAAATTCAAGAATTTTTAATAAATGTTTTGTTTTTAATCAATAGAAACAATTATATATTATAGAAAACTAAATAAAATAAAAATGAAATTAAAAATATTTCCTGAAGGAGATCTGAAAGAAAACTGGACATGGTATGTTAAATTAGGATTTTTTATTTTTTTACTTGTTCTTATTGTTCTTTGGTTTGTTCAGAATTTGTGATTGGAAAGGTTTAAATATTCTAATATTGTTTATAGCATATATGTTAGCTA
>CAZSMA010000114.1:0-2924 GCA_964608065.1 uncultured Methanosarcinales archaeon | reverse complement strand
CGGAGATACTTTGGACCAGAATAATGGCACTCTTTTTATTTTTGATTTTAATAATATAGCGACGGGGGTAGACTTTATAAATATTGTCGGGGTGGGGGTGATGTGTAGAATAAAATAAAATGATTGGAGTTTAAATTATTTTGGAAAATAAATAATGAATACTAAGGATTTTGAAAAATTAATTATTCTATAAGTCTACAATAATAAAATATAAAAAGGAAAAATTCGTTTTTTATTAATAGGATTAGAAACTAATTCAAATTATTTATAAATTTATAAAAAATGAATACAAAATCGTTAAGGTACATTTTAGAAGGAGGCAATTCAGATAGGCAAGCAGAACGAATTGAAACAATCCTGTCATGCGTAAAGGATTATACAGAATTGAATGGAGGAGGATTGATTGGTGGCATAGGAAAATTTTCAAGTGAAGATGCCCGGTGGGGTAGAGCATATCATTGTTATGATACAACAGCACTGATAGAAATCTACGAATTACAATTCACACATCCTCAAGGATATGGGGTTGATGTGAATATTGCTTCGGAAAATTGTCTTGATGAAATGGTCAAAGAGATTGTTACCAAGTTGGTAGGAAAAATAGGGATAGAGCCTGAGGTAATAAAGCCAGAGGAGATTCAAGAGAATTATGCTCCTCTGGATAAAAATTTCTCAATGAATGATTTTAAGGGTGGCAGACATCCTCTTAAGAAAGATAATGGTTTTGTGCATCCTTATAGAAAAGACTGAAAAGGAGAAAATATAGCCTTAATTGAATTAAATATATTTTGCATATTTAATATATCATTTGGATTATTTACAATCCATCCCCTAATTAAACCGTTTTCATCGTAGTCATTTCTTTCATAAACAAAATCAAAAAAGCTTATATAGATAAAGTCAGATATATGAATACAATGACAGATAATAGAAGCCAAAATTTTATATTTTTACCCTTTTGCTCTTTAGCGCAGGCATACCATGCTAAAGGCTTGGTTAAATATGAATGGAAGGCTGTAATTAAACCAATTTTAGATGAAATAGTAAAGAATGATATCAATATTATTCAAATGCCTTGTCCCGAATCACTATTTGTAAATGTTGAAGAAAATTTAGTAAGAGACCCAAAGAGTTACAATGAATATAATAACGCTGCATTTCGAGATCATTGTCATGGATTGGCAAATCAGACTTTTAAACAAATAAATGCTCTTTTAAATAATAATTATAAAATAATTTGTATTTTAGGGATAGAATTTTCCCCATCCTGTGCTGTTAATATTCAGTATACCAATAAAGGCAATGCTCATTTGTCTGGAATTTTTATTCAAGAATTAAAAAAGCTGTTAAACGAAAATAATATCCACGTTGAATTTCTAGGAATAAATCGCCGTGGCATTAATCCAACCATAAAGCGTTTACAAAAATTAATAGGTCGAGTTTGCAAGTGAATAGAAAAATCTTTTAAAGGGATTCCTTAATATTTTTTCTCTTTTGCATATATCTCTACCAAGAGAAGTAAGCACCGCGGTTTCCTTTACCTTATCATCGATGGTAATAAAACCTATACGAGCTAATCCTACGGACATAAGTTCATAAATATCTTCTTTATCTGCCGCATCAATTACATTGCCTGTCAAATATTTTTTAAGTATATCAAAATTCCTATAATGTATCATTTTCTTCCACCATTATCCATGTGTAAATATCAACTTTCATAGTTTAAATAATTTACTCATCAATGAGTGTGTCTAAAATTCCAGCTCAATAAATTAAGAAATATATATGTTTTGATGCGATATAAAAACAGGAAACTAAAATGGTAAAACTATTCCTTCCTTTTTTTACAAACAAAGAAAAAAGATTTTTCTTCGATTTTCAACGTATTTTTTTTAGAAAGATATCCAGCTAATTTCTTATCCATTTTTTTTGTAAATATTTTTTTTTCATCAAACACAAACTCTTTTTTAAAATATTCTTTAATCTGAAGGTTGTTCTTGAAGTAATAATGGGTTGTTAACTTACTCTTATTAACTCTGAAATATCTTCTCAAAATATCCTCCAACTCATTTCTTTTCTTTCTTATTTTTATTTGTTTCAGAGGAGCAATTAAATTTAGAATTTTAACATACTCACTTGTCTCATCAGATTCTTCAATTAACAGAATGCCATCATCTTTTAAGACTCTTCTTAATTCTTTAATCACTGCAACTTTATTTTTTAAATAATGTAGTCCAGCCCATGGGGAAATTATAGTATCAAACTCTTTATCTGGAAAGGTTAGATCGGCAATCTTTCCTATACAAAAACAAATCTTATTATTTTTCTTTTTACAATAATTCACAACTTTTTTATTATTATGAACACATACAATTGACTCAGCATACTTTGAAATTTTATTAGAAATAAATAATAAACCATATGATTCAATCACCAATACCTTTTTCCCCTTCACTTTTCCTAATTTTAATATACTCATTAATTCTTTATTTTCAGGGTCATATTCTTTGCTTGAGAACCACTTATCTAATTCCTTGATTTTCATTACAATTCTCGAGGCGAGATTTATTTATTAAACTTCCTTCTTTAGCAATACAAGGGAAAAGATGTAAAACTCTAAAACTGTTTGACATCTTTAAGTGGTTGAGTTGTATCTTGATGAATTTAAGCTCTTATTTCTTTATATAGCTTAAAGAGAAGTTTTGCCCAGAAAAACAATAGAATAAGGGTAATAACCGAACTTGATACTATCAATGGAGCATTAAGATTACTTGGCAATTTATTAGTCATCACATTTGATAAGATTCTTCCAATAATAATACTAATAATTATGAATAATGTTCCATTTATAAAACCAGCCAAGAATTTGTTTTTACACCTCCACTATTTAAGGGTTAGAAATAAAAAAGCCCTCTTGGAAAATT
>CAZSMA010000113.1:0-2967 GCA_964608065.1 uncultured Methanosarcinales archaeon | reverse complement strand
TGCAGTATATAAAATTCATTTACACATTTAACTTAGCTGTAATAATAATTGCAGCCTATTCTTTATATTGGATTGTAAATATAATATCCAAAAAAACAAAAAAGAAAATCTACATCCCTTTATTTACTATATTGATATTTATCATATTAGCATCTCCTATTAATGACAGGTATCAAACTGCAAAACATATAGTCGCATTCAGAGAACCTATTGTAACAGAAGAACCAATATCTTTGATAAAAGAAAATAATTTACACAACTCAATAATAGCTTATGAAAAAGAGATGAGTTTCATAAACACAGACAAGTATGTAATCGAAAACATTCCAAAAAGATTTGGAAACACTATTTATTCTGATGTTGCTACAGAAAGAGACGCTTTTCTAAAAAATGTTCCAGCACTAACCCGCTCTACCACTGTCCAGATCTTCAGCTCTGAAAACTGGTTAAATTTGTTTGACATAGATTACATAATAACATCAAGATTATTTAATCAAAGCTTAATCCCCCATTCAGTGAAATTAGCAGGTGAAACAGATAATTATCTGCTCTACAAAAATACAATTGAATCTGATATATTCCAATTCAGTACTTACAAACCAATTTTAGCTGTTGTCGAAGATTATAATGACCTAATATCATTGGAAGAAAGATGGATTAACTCATACGAAAACAAAATTTTACCTATTTTAGTTTATAGTTATAATTTAGACCCTGACCTGATTAAACATGTTGACACTAACCAACTCCTATATTTTAAGAAAAATCTTAATCAAAAAGATGAAAGCGCCCTAAGAAAACTGATTTTAAAAGAAATCAAGGTTATAAGCCCTTTTGATATAGAAAATTCTAAAATCTTCAACCCAATTGAATTTGGAGAGGATATAGACTTAAATGAAGATATTGTTGAAGGTTCATTTGAAATCAAAGAAATAAAAAACAAAATAAACTATTATTCAGCACAAGTATCTACAGAAAATCCAAGATTATTGTTCCTAAAAAAAGCATATGCTCCTAACTGGAATGTTTATATCAATAACATTCCTGCAAAAAACCTCAAAGTAAGCCCATATTTCAACGCAGTCCTGGTCCCAGAAGGCGAACACTTTATAGAATACAAATTCCAGAAAAGATTTTATGAAAAATTATTACTATTTATTGCTGTTATTTTGTTCAGTATAAACATCTTCATAATCATATTAATAAGAAAAAGAAAATCTTAGTTATCATCAGATTTCTGCCCATAATATGCATTCTTCCCGTGCTTTCTCAGGAAATGTTTATCTAAAAGTACTTTAGGAATTTCCTCAGTAGCAGGATTCAGCTTCAATGCGTGCAGATTCATTTTAGCAATCTGCTCTAAAGCAACAGCATTCTGCAATGCATTCTGAACAGAATCACCCCATACAAAAGGACCATGCGAAGCAACTAGGCATGCTCTGCAATAATCAGGATTAAGTTTGTTTTTCCCCAAAGTCTCCACTATTGCTTTGCCTGTATTAGCTTCATAACCATTATTTATTTCTTCATCACTCAAATCCCTGCTTACAGGAACCTTTCCATAAAAATAATCAGCATGTGTTGTCCCTAAGCATAAAATCGGTTTTTTTGCCTGAGCATGTATTGTAAGATACGTTGAATGCGCATGGACAACTGATTTTATATTTTCAAAATTCTTGTAAAGAACCAAATGTGCATCTATATCTACACTGGGTTTTTTATCTCCCTCAATAACCTTTCCTTCCATATCAACAATAACAATATCCTCTGGAGATAAATCCTTAAGACTAACGCCGCTTGCTTTTACTGCTATAAGATTTTTCTCACGATCTATTCCACTGACATTGCCCCAGCTAAAAGTAACCAGATTATTCTTAAACAACTCTTTATTAGCAGTACAAACTTTTTTTTTTAACTCTTCTAACATTCCATCCCCCTATACAGTTATTATTCTGCTATCAATTAAATAATTTACGGTTACTTAGGCTGTAATTTAATTCTAAACTTCTTTATGCGCATACTTTCTTCCATCTTCAACAATATGTGAATCTGAATCACTGTCTTTTGTAGAAACTTCCATGACAACACTATCTCTAATTCCAATCCTCATGTGCATCACTCCCGGAATAACGAAAAAAAAATCTCCTTTATTCAGTATTATTGATTTATTCTCAGCTCTGCCAACTCTAATGCCAATTTTAATCCTTCCTGAATGCACAAAATAAGTTTCATGCTTATTGCAATGCACTTCTAGACTGTTCTGCTTTCCTTTTCTGGTAAATATCCTTTTGCCAGTATAATCTTTGCTGACTATTGTCTCAATTGTCCCCCAATATTTTTTTTCTAAATCTTTAGTTTTTCCTGCTTTCAATGCTTTTCCTGATTTGCTTTTATTTTTCCCAGAAAACAAATAAACATAGCTTGGCTTTAAAGCAGTTAAAGTATAAGTCAATCCTGATACAATCATTATACTTTTTTCTCTACCCAACTTTATATCTTTACTTCCGCTACTTACAACAATTAACCCTTCCTCAACAAAAAGATGTTTCTCATATTCAGACTTAATTGTTAGCTTTCCGTCTTTCTTCAAATAAATTTGCTCTAAAGAATAATCTGGACTGTTAACTGCTTGGGTATAATAGCCATACTTAGTCTTCTTAACTTTATGTTTACCTTTATTCTTTTTAACCTGTTGAAAAGTAAATCCATATGTCATTTTAAATTATCCATATATTTTAACAATTCTTTCTTATCAGGTGGATTAGGTCCAACATTTATTGTTGATAATCCAGCCCATACATTAGCAAGCTTTAATGTTTCATTCATACTGCTAAAATCTCCTAAACTAAGCATTGCTAAAAATGCATCTCCTGCTCCGCATGTATCCTTTGCATCAACTTTAATTGCCTTATTCTCATAAACAGCTCCATCTATTAAACTTATAGAACCTTTTTCTCCTAATTTAAC
>CAZSMA010000112.1:0-2989 GCA_964608065.1 uncultured Methanosarcinales archaeon | reverse complement strand
GTAATTCCGTGGGCAATTATATTCATTCCTTTTAAATATTGGGCAAACAGGTTGACCCTAATTTCTACCGCCTAGAGGAAATAGATTTTTTACAAAACCTCAAAAAAAGACGAAGTTTCTTTTTCAAGATGAAATAAATTTAATTCACACTTTATTTCACAATAATTTTTTATATGAGATATAATAAATATATGAAATTTTCAAAAAATAAAAATAAGATATTAATATTTTGTTTAGCTTTTGTTTTAATTTTTTCTCCTCTTTTGTCTACCCCGACAGCTGAGGCTATAAATAAAGATAATGTAAGAAATTATTATTGTGGTTCGGTTATTAGTGGTTCAGACTGTAAATGTGCTTTTCATGGAGATGGTTGTGATTCTGACCAACAAAATATGATGAATCAACGAGTTATGGACGGTTTTTATGCATGGCTTGCCGCTGAAAAAGCAAAGTGCTCAGAGAAAGGAGGAAGGTGGAGCGAAGGTGATTGCAAAATGCCTCCGGTTTGTACTAATAGAGAACTTCTTATAGATTTTGAGTGTATCGATATAGCTGAATTTTGTGGAGCTGACCCTAAAATTTTATACAATCTAATTAAAAATCAATGTTATTGCCCGGAAGGTTTTGAACTTGAAAAAAAAGATGGCAAAAGCTCTTGTATAAAGCAAATTGATATTGATTTAGACTTCAACATTGTTAGGGGTGAATTAAATCCTCCTTTGGTTGCTGATGGAACAACAAAAACTATTTTTGAAGTTTCTGCTACATACAAAAAAGATAAAACTCCAGCTGATTTGAGATTTCAGTTAGTAGGAGCGGGGCGCGAAGATAGAGGAATAATTTCAGTTGAAGGAGATGCTTATAATGATTATTTAGTTACCTATACCACACCAAATTTAATGGATGCTGAAGGGACTATTTCGCCGGAAACTTTAAATATTTATTTTAAAAAATATAAAGAAGAAGTTGAAGACAAAATAACTCAAAGTATCAAAATTTATACACCGAGCAGTTCAAAGATGAAGGTTATTAAACCAGGGTATAATTCGGTTGAAAACACCCCAATATTTTTTAGTGGTCCTACAACAAGAGTTGAAGTCTACACTGTGATTGATGACAAAAAATATCCTGTAACTAACTCAAAAATAATTTATGACGATGGGAATAAGTATGAAAGAACAAATAAAGAAGGTTTTGCTATTTTAAAATCACCAGAAGATAACGGAGGAAAAACAGAAGAAGTAGTTGAAGTAGAATTGGTTTTGATGACTAAATATTCCAGTAAACGAGAGCAAGGGTTGGATAAATATAATAATATTGGAATTGTTGATAATAACATCCACAATTATCTTTATGATTTTCCTAAAAATATAGCTGATGAAAATAATGTTGATGAAATGAAACAGTTATTGTCAGGAATTATTTTAGTTCCCTACAGCCTTTTCTTTATCGATCAAGGTAAGGAATTAGCGGAAGATTCCTCAGACAATATAGGAAGTGTTTTGGGAGACACTATAAGTGACATAATTGAATTAAGTGGTTTAGTTGATAAATTTGCTTCGTTAGCAACAGGCCCTTTGAAAAAATTCGGAGCTAAAGGTTTGGAAATTACTCCGAAAGAATTTAAAGACTTAACAGGAGAAATAGCTAGTTTGCCGGGTAATTTTATAAAAAGAAATTGGATTAAAATAAGAGCCGTTATTTTAAGTAAACAGCCAGATTTGGATCCGAGAATTCTTGATTATCTTTATAAAGAATTTATTAAAGATTACACCGAACCAAAAACATTAAGTGGTTATATTGATGATAAAATTGGAGAAATTGAAGAAAGTGTAAAAGATGACACAAACTCACTTATAGATAATTTTAGTATTGGAGATAAAATTGAAAATGCACTTAATGATTATTACAACAAGAAAAACAGAGAATTGATGAATAAAGTCGCAACTAGGGTAAACACAGGGGATATAATTACTTCAATAATAGATATTGACCTTGATTATTCAAGAGAGACTTATGTAAATTTTACTCAGAAATATCTTGACCAACACGAAAGAGAATATAATATAACAATGTTTAATGCTTACTCTGACTTGATTTTGGATGTTGGAGGAAACAGTGCAAAAGTAATATCCGGAATGTTAGCCCCTCAATTTTATGCGACGGTTACCAAAGTTGTCGACGGTATAGATAAAGCCTATAAAGTTATCAACACGGCTGTTTTGAATAATGTAAGATTGTTTACTTGGTTGGTAGTTTATAACCAAAATATAAATATGGTTAACGAGACCGTTGGCAGTGTGATGCAATTTTCATTGTCTCAAAACGAAATAGCTGATGAAAATTATTTATCTTCTATTTTTGAAAAAGCGTATGCTCAGGAGATAGATGACGATTTTGAAAATGATTTCTTTACTGCGATGTATGATAATGGGATAAAAGCGGACAACCCGGATAGACAAATTGCCATTGATTATTATATGGCAAAAAATGATGAGCAGTTGTATGGTAGTTTAGCAACGATAAGCCAGATTATGGCGAAAGTTCAACCTGAAAATAAGGAAGCACAGGAGCTTAAAGAAACTATTTTGAGTGAAGTTGAAAAAATCACAGCCACAATAGAAGAAAATGAAGAAAAAGTTGTTGCGCTTAAAATTTTGGAACCAAAAGAGAAGGAAGGAAAGAGAGGATTAAATGTTTCTTGGTCATTGGGATTCCAAATATTGTTAGGCTTTGTTGTTTTGTTTTTGATAATCTCAGCAATTATAAGTTTTGTTAAAGGGAAAAAAAGAAGAGGAAAAATTCTTGCTGGTATTGTTTTATTGATTTGGTTGGCGATGTATTTGATAAATCCAGAAATTAGAATAATAGATCAAGAGGCATTAAGTGGATTTTTGGAAAAAACAAATATTGAAGATTTCAGTGATTTTTAAAAAAAATTATTAGTTAATTTAAAAAATAATATGAATATATTAAAAGATTTTGATTT
>CAZSMA010000111.1:0-3005 GCA_964608065.1 uncultured Methanosarcinales archaeon | reverse complement strand
AATAGTTTACATTAGGTTTGCAAAAAACCCTTCTACATCTTCTAGGTCTTGGCATATTTAGTTATGATATTCTTTGCTTTTTTTATTCTTTTCTATTTTATTGTTATTGTTTTAGTACCCATTCAGCAATTCCATTGAATAGTCTCTCGTATTTCCTATTATATATAATAATTGGAGTTAAATTAACAAGTGCATCTGTAAAACTTTTATCATATGGAATCTTTGCTAAAATTTTTATTTTTTTTCTTTTTGCATAATCTTCAATCTCCTTTGTAGACTTTAAATTTAAATCAAATTTATTTATTATAATCCCATATGGGATATTAAAAAAATTTACCATTTGTAAAGCTCTATTTAAATCAGAAAATCCAGAAGGTGTTGGCTCAGTAACAGCAACAACATAACTACTTCCACTAACAGAAGCAATTACAGGACACCCAATTCCAGCTGCAGCATCTACTATCATAATTTCTGCATTTTCGCTTTTCGTTCTAGCCAATTCTTTAACAGCTGCTACTATTTTACCAGAACCAGACTCACCCATTTTCAATTGTCCTGCTACAACCTTAAAGCCATACTTTGTTTTACCATAACCAATCTTTGCATTATAAACATTATACAATTTTATAGCATTTTCAGGACATATTATTTTACATAAACCACAACCCTCACAACCAAATTCCTTCATTATTGGTTTGCCCTTATCCAAACTTATTGCATTAAAATAACAAGCTTTAACACATTTTCTGCATTTATTACACTTTTTATAATCAATTTTTGCTTTCTCATTAGTTGTAATTGGTTTCCATTCTTTAAAATCCTTTAACCCAAAAACCAAAGCTAAATTAGAAGCATCAACATCACAATCAGCACATATTATTTTTCTTTTCTTTGATAAAGCTATTGCTAATGAAGCAGCTATACTGCTTTTACCTACTCCACCTTTTCCTGATAAAATTGTTATAGTTTTCATTTCAGATAATTTATAATTTTACCTATACTTTTATCTTGTATCGGTTTTCCTTTTGAATAGGCTTCCATAATTTCCTTTTTATAAGGAATCTTAGCTAAAATTCTTTTATTGTACTTATCAATATTTTTTTTTACTAAATGCTCATTTTTCTTTTGGTACATATTAACAATAACTTCAAAAGGTATTTTTAACTTAGTAATCAATTTCATAATTAACTCAAGATCATGTGCTCCTAAAGGTGTTGGTTCTGTAACCGCTAATGCAAAATCACAACCTTGTAAAGCACTAATCACATCACAATGTGTTCCTGCAGCAGTATCTACAATAATATAGTCAAAATTCTTTCCCCCCCCTTTACAATATCTTTTACTGCATCTACAACAAACTCTGACAAAGGTTCATTAATCTGTAATTCTGATGAAATCAGAGTTATTCCTCTTCCTTTACCTTTATAAACATACCCAATAACCTTTTTATCCCAGCTTATAGATTTACTAGGACACTTTACAACACAAACACCACAACCATTACATTGTTGCTGTATAAAAATTGGATATTTTCTTTTTAATGCAACTATAGCTTTAGTTTTACACATCTTACCACACAATCCGCACTTTGTACATTTCTCAAAATCCCATTTAGGCACTCTCTGATACACCTTCTTCACTAATTTCCTTTCTATGCCTAAAATCAGATGATCATTAGGGCAATCTGCATCGGCATCTACAAGTAAAACTTTATTTTTTTTAGATAGCTCAAAAGCCAAAGCTGTAGCTACTGTACTTTTTCCGGTTCCACCTTTTCCGCCTGTAACTCCTATTATCATATTTTTGACCTTCTAATTTTGTTTCATGCATATTTTTTTTTATCACTTTAGCTTTTTAACGAATAAAAGCGGAAATATAATATCACTCACACAACAAGGTATTAATACTGCAATAAATAGGAATATAAATACAATAAATATAAGACTAAATCCAATTACACCGTCTAAAGCCATGATAACATGGAATAATGATGCCCAAGTGCTTAGTAGAACATGTCCTGCATGAGGAAACTTTGTTTTTGGATTAAAGTAAGCTATTGCAATACCTAAAAATGCAAGAGGGTTTACTAACCACCATTTTTCTATAAATCCCAGATGAATCCCTTTATTTGGAAGGTCAAGCAAAATCTCTCCAATATATGGGATTATTGAATCACTAAGTGTAGCTATTCCAACAGAGCCAATATAACCTATTAAAATCAATATTAATGGATTGACTTTTTTAGCATAACGTTTATACATAGATGCTGTAACAAGAGCGCTTAGAACAACATGCATAGGATGCAATGTATAGAAAATATTATAAGCCATATTAGATGGAATCTTATAAAAAAAAAGCATTATGACGATTCCAGTTATAGCTCCAAATAATGTAAATGGAGAGTGTTGTTTTAATTCTTTAATTATGTTTTTTAACATTTTTTTTTATTTTTTTCTTTCTTTCTTACAAACAAAAGTACTCATTAGTTTTCTATCGAATCTTTTTACTTTAGAGTATTGTTTTAGTTTATCTTCTAGTTCTTTTAAATCAATAGCCATCTCTGTATGATTAGCTTCTGGATGAAGATATTCATCAAAAACCCTTGCTCCAGCCTCATTTAATTCTGTAATAACTACTGTATTTTTTGCAACTCTAAACATCTCCTTAACTATTTTTTCATAATCCCCTTTATTATGGTGCAGTGCATTAAATGAGACAGCAGCATTAAAGCTGTTTTTCTTAAAAGAGATATTCATGGCATTATTTAATTTAAATTTAATTTTATCTAGAACACCTTCTTTTCCTGCATTTTTTTTTGCAGTATTGATTTTTTCTTCTGATATATCTATTGTTGTAACCTTGCAGTTGAAGTTTTTTGCTGCTAAAATTGCCAAATAACCTTCTCCAGCACCAATGTCCAATATTTCTTTATTTTTTACTTTGCCTAGGAGGAGAGTTTCGGTCCTATCCTTAATTGAATCATAGTAATCATGTTTTTTAAGGAG
>CAZSMA010000110.1:0-3016 GCA_964608065.1 uncultured Methanosarcinales archaeon | reverse complement strand
TAACCTTAATTTCAAGCGCACCACCCTCTTTGATTTCATGAGTTAGGGATTTAAATTCCGGTGGATAGCCCTTTTCGTGATACTTAGTATGAATCTTGCCCATTTTCAGCCCTAATAACTGTAAAATGGCTTGTAAAATTCATATATAAATCTTTCTATTTGTAACTACTTTAAAGAAGTAAAATTAAATATCCAGAATTATTTCTTCTTAGGAATCAAAGCAGTACCATAAGCTTCTAAATCCTTTAGACCATAGTGTTCGATTCGAAAATGAACTATAACCTCTGTACCTTGAGGGGCTAGATTTGCTATTTCTTCCTTCGGATCGACTTTATAATTACCTACATTTAAATGGTTTCCCCCACTAAAATGAAAAGTCAAACCATAACTCAGATTTTTAATATTATAATCTGATTTAGACACTCCATTCTCATCACAATAATCCTGAAAAGACATTTCCAACACTTTTTCTAATGCAAGTGTCATTTTATTTTTCATTCTGATAGGATTATTATATGTTTGTTATATAAGGGTTTTGTTTGAAAAAATGAGCATATGGTAAGAAGTTTTTTAAAGTTAAAATCCTGTAAAAAAATACGGATGGTGATAAAATGCCTAATGTAGTAATAGATGGACCAAAGATTGAAGATATTGAAGTAAAAAGAACCTTAGTCAAAGAGATAACAGATTCTGTTGAAAAAGCTTACAAGCTGCCAAGACAAGTGTATGTTGTAGTAATTAAAGAAAACTCTACTGAAAATGTAGGTGTTGGCGGTAAGTTGGTTGTAGATATGCATAAAAAAGAATAGAATTAAAAATAAAATTACTTAACTTCTAACGCTTCTAGTATCTTATCAAGTTTTTCGTTTATTTGAACAAATGCTTCTTCATTTTGCCCAGATCTTCCGGATCCAGCCTTTTTCTTAAAGCAGTCACTGCAGTAAATAGGCTTGCTTGATGTAGGCTTAAATGGAACTTCACAATTCTGTTTACATTCGTCACATATTGCTTTATGCATTGTTAGAGGTTCTCTTGATCTTCCAAAACCTCTTCCTGAATCTCTTCTGTTAGACCCATGAGCGCCTCTTCTATCAGATCTTCCAAAACTTCTTCTGTCAGAATCTCCTCTGTCAGAATCCCGAGAGTCTCTTCTATCAGAACCTCTTCGGTCAGATCGGTTTCTATTACTTCTATCAAAGTTTTTCATGTTTTTCTAGTTATTTAACTATTTAACCTATTTTAGACCATTTATAAACTTATGCTAAATAGAATAATAAGAAAAAATAAGCCCCAGGCGGGCAAAAGACAACTAGTTTAAACCTCTACACTTTTTAGCTGTTTCCAATGTTAATAGGTGAAACAAATATTTAAAGATTTATGTAATCAAGACTACCGTCGGTAATTTTCCGAAAATTCTTTCACTATTTGATGGGTTTCCAATATTTTAGACTTAATATGATCATTATGTTCCAAGCAGAGATGCCTGATGTAACCTGAGACAGTTTTGAAACCTTTTGCCTGTGCATTCAGTTTAATCCTCTCTAACTGGTTTCTCGTTACTCTCATCCTTACTTCCCTGTTACTTGGCATACCAATTAGAAATTCTAGATGTTATTTGAAACAGTAGCTAAGAAAAAAGATGTGAAAAAGGATGCCATTTAGGATACCACCTTACTGGAATAATAACATACATATTAGAGTATATGTTTTTTTGTTATAAGAAAAGAAGGTTTTAAGTGAAATATGATATATTTGTGGTAGTTTTATTCTTTAACGATTCCTTAATGTTCTACCACCTGCTATTATAATACCTTTCTGAAAGTTTTCGCTTATATTTTTTATTTTGCCATTCACAACCAGTTTGCCGCCTTGCATCCAATGTCCTATGAGGTCGTTTGAATCTCCTTTTATTGTTAGTTTGCCACCTTTCATGTAACATCCTGTATTATCATTCGCGTTACCTTTGACCACCAGATCACCACCTTCCATATACCATCCTGTGTAGTCATACGCGTTCCCTTTGACAACCAACTCACCACCTTTCATGTAACATCCTGTATTGTCATTCACATTCCCTTCAACAATTAGCGTTCCTTTTCGCAAATACATCCCTACACAATCAAGATCCTCTTCTAAAGTAAGCGTAACAGTATCTTTTTCTGTTATTTTTTTGTTGATCAAGACTGAAAGATATATTCCTAAAAGACTGTTTTGCTCAGGTGTTATTCTTTTACTCAACTCCTCCACATCTTTCAAACCATATTTCAAATTTCCTACTAACTCTAACCCCTTTTGATAAAAATCATCATAATTCTTCCATTCCTGTTCTAAAAACTCTTCACCAACATATAACAAAGCATTAACCAACCGAGGATTATAATCTAAAGATTCTGAATTTAACAAATCCTCAATCTTACCATCCAAATCTTTCTCCATCCTGAATGTTTTTGGTAGTCTCATTTTTTTCAATAAACGATAGAACACTGCCCCTTGATTTAAACGACCTATTTTAGCTTTTTAAAACTTTCTTTTAATTAAGATTATATTCAAAATTAAGCCAAAAACAGCAACTCTAGTTATTAAATAATTATAGGTTAAAATATTATTCTGGTTAATGTGTTTAAGATTTAAAATCATATTTATCAAGCTATAAACACCACCTCCTAACCAAAAACCTATTCCGATATAATTATAAATTTTTTTTACCATTTTCTTTAAGATACCCTGCCTTTAGGGTATGGAATTAGATCATTTTACTTCCTTTTTTAAGAAATCTAAACTTTTAAACCTTTTTGAATCTCGTTGCCAGAGTAGAAACTCAAAAACAAACCTTCCTTATTTTTAAATTTCAGGTTTTGGCATCTTTTCCCTTAGAATTGGTTTTTTAGGCTCAGAAGGAATGTTTAAAGCAGGCTTTTCTGGAAGTTCATGAATTTTTGCTTTTCTTTTTTTTGGTTTACTACCCAAGTTTGACAGTTGTTACTATTTTTAATTAGATTTTCTATTTGACAGTTTG
>CAZSMA010000109.1:0-3221 GCA_964608065.1 uncultured Methanosarcinales archaeon | reverse complement strand
TCTGTCTTAGTAGCATAAAAATCAAATGTCAGCTTCTGTTGTTTTCTGTTATATGTTAATGGAGTAAAGTCCTGCTGTCCATATTCATCTGCAGAATGCAATGAAATCTCTAGATAAAGATGTCTTCTGTCTCCAGTTTGAGTAGATCTTACTCTGGTGTTGCTTATTGTTAAAGTCTCTCCTTTTTTTGGAGTTCCAGTAATCCTAATTTCAGTTGTATCTCCATGTTGACCACTTAGAGTAGCTATACAAACCATTCCAGTACCATAGGGGCCTTCTTTTTCACCTTCACAACCCTCTTCAATTTTATAGTATAATCTGCCATCTTTTTCTGTAAAACTAATCCTGATCTGATTAATCATATATGCCTTATCAATATTTATGTCAGGGTCAACATTAAAATGATCTGGTCTAATGTCTAGTGCTAAGTTACTATTGACACTGGTTGTAAAAGGATTTACTTTAATTACACCTTCTTGATCATCCTCTTTATAAACTCCGCTGATTTCAGGATCAATTTGGATAGCTGGGAAAGCATAATGTCCTCCAGCAATATCAGTCTCTAAATCAGTATTTCTGCTTGTTATCTCAATTGATTTATCTATTAATTCAGTATAACCATCTCTTAACTTATACCTCAGATAAACCTTCTGCTCTTCCATTTTTTTTTGTGATCCTTCTTTCCTGACATATCCTTCTAATTCAATTATATCTCCAATATGAACTTCTTCTCTTTCTGTTAAACTCTCTGTTGGAACATCTCTTTTCCTTTTTATGATTACATTATCAAAGTAAGCAGTAACAAACTCTCCCCATTCAAATTCGCAGATAAACCCCTCTGTAATATCAAACTTGCACATTGCAGGAGGATTAGTTCCAACACCGTCTAGATAAGTCTCTCCGCATGGTTCATCAATATGCTCAACACCTTTGTTGTCAACATAACTGATTAATATCCTGGCCCTGTCAAATCTGTAAGGTAAATTAATAGCCTTATCATAAAACACTTCTTCATTTAATGTTTCACCTTGCTCTAAAGTTCCGTCTCCAACAGGAATAGTCCACGCAATTTCACCTTGAGCCATCCTTCTTTCTTGCTCTCCACCGTATGTAACACAATCACAATTTCCTGTTTCACTAATATCCTTCTGACAGCTATTTTCATTAGAGCAGACTAACTGCACTCTGTATCTTATTGGTTTTATCAAAGGAGTTGTTAAACTGTTTGATGAGGTTGTTCTTACATTAGCGCTCTGGCTTGTGATTAAATCACCAGCACTACCTCCGCTAACAACAAAAACTCCTAAATTATAAAGGAATGTTGCCCTTCCTGTCTGTGGGTCAGCATAAGCAAACCTTCTATCACCATTAATATAACACATTGTCTTGATTGGAGCTGCAATCTGCGCTTCAACCATAGCATTTAAATCCAGATCAAAATCTCCAGTAAATGCCAATGCACAGAATGAATGTATTAACTTTTGCTCTACAAACATTGTTTTGTATACAGCAGAGGTTCCATACCTTCCTTTAATTGAATTTTGAATATTAGCTCCACCATCTTTCATATAATTCAGGAATCCAAAAACACCATTTCCTATTTGTGGCTTATCTCCATAACCTCTGCCAGTTTTTTCAACTACGCATTTTATTGCATAATATATTAAATCACACAAATATATACTCAAGAACTGCTTGCAGACACCGCTGCTTCCTTCTCCAGTTAATAATAACTGCTCAAAACAATGCTTGACCATCTCTAACATTGTTTTATACTGTGTCATATAAGAACTCATTCCAGTCAAACAACCGCTTTGGAATGAACTTACTATATCTCCAGTTGGGTCTATAGCATAGTCTTTTGCATCATCTCCGCAAACTTCTTCCCATACAGCTCTTGGAATACTAGTGCAATCTTCAGAAGTTTCAAACTTATTATTATCATAACCATGTTTAATTCCGTTTCTGGTTAGAATTCCATCTTTCTCTATTAGCAGTTTTTTTAAATCCTCATTGTTTAATGTTTCTTTTTTGCTGGCATCATCAATTAATTCCCAAACATCATTTTTTCTTGTGTAATTCAAACTACCTGTATTAACAATATCTCCTTCAGAAAAGCTGCCAAAATTAAAAGTTTCCTTACCTCTTCCGCAAACTTGCGGTTTAAAGTTACCCATATACCATTTATCATTCTTTGCTCTTCCAAATTCATCATCTACTCCAATATCTTTTCTTGCTTTGTAATCTAATAGATCATCATATTCAATATATTCTCTGTTTTTGTTTTCTTTAGCATTCGCATTATAACTACCATCAACAATATAGCAATGGCTTTCATCCATAATTTTTTTCTCTGGTTTTACAAATATTTCTTTTCCTTTGTAATCTTCACCAAGCCCTAATGCTCTTAATAAGTAATCTGATTGATCTATCTTATAATAATTATCATTAACTTGTTCCAGACTAATATCTTCTTTTTTAGTAATTTCATAAGCAGCTCTTATGTTTCTTGTCTCATCTTTTCTTATCAAATAAGTACTTCCTTCACTTGAAATCAATCTTGGCTCGTCTTCATTAGCTTCACAAACACCCCTTACAGCTCTTGTTGCAGATTCAACACCGCCACAGTTTATTCCATCTAATTCCTGCTCTTGTTTTGTAGGTTTAGCAAGGCAATAACTTTCCTTAAACTCATCCATAAATATTGCGACAGAGTCATAATTCTTTATATATTCAGATTCACAGTATGTTTCATCTGGACTTCCACTTACACCTTTATCAACATTCCTTACTTCAAGTTCATAATAATCAACATCTCTATAGTATTTATCAATATCATCATTCTTTTTAGTATCCCATTTTATATCAGCAATATCCTGTTCTTCACAATGACTTCTTTCCTTTAAGTAATCTATAACTCCTAATTTGTCTTGTCTTTTATCATCGCTTTTAACATCTCTTACATATTTTTGTATTGTTGGAGCAGCAGGACACATTACTCTGTCACATAACCATCCTATTTTTTCCCATGCTTTGATTGTTTCGCCTTTTGCTTTTAAGCAGGATGCGCAGTCTTCTCCTTTATCACTTTCTTCATTAGGGTCACATGTATTTGGACTGAATCCTTCTAAAACAGCTCCAGCTTTGCAAGAAGTCCATTCTTTAAACTTGTAAACTAACCAGACAACCCAGCTTCCTAAACATCCGACAAAAGCAAACTT
>CAZSMA010000108.1:0-3270 GCA_964608065.1 uncultured Methanosarcinales archaeon | reverse complement strand
TCGTTCTAGTAGGATCAGGGAGCTTTTTTTTTTTTTTTTTTTTAAAAATATTTTATTTCATTTCAAAACAATAGAATGAAACTAGATGAAAAAGACCATAAAATAATAGAAGTTTTAAGAGATAATTCTAGAATTAGCATTAGAGATTTAGCTAAAAAAACCAACCTAAGACCATCTACAGTACATCAAAGAATCAAGATATTAAAAAAAGAAAATATCATTGAAAAATTCACATTAAAATTAAACAATAAAGCAATCGGAGAAAACTTTATTGTTTTTATGCTTATTAACACAAAAAAAGATTTAGATGAAAACTTCTTATCAAACAAACACATTAAAGAAGTCTTTGGAATAACTGGTGAATACGATTTAATAATTAAATTAAAGTTCAAAGACGTAGAGGAATTCAATGATTTTGTTATAGGGTTTAGAAAAGACGCAGCTATAAAAGAAACATTGACAATGGTAGTCACAACAAACATTAAAGAATAGTTTTAATCTTCCCATATATTACAGAACCAGCCAAATCTGAATTAATTTTATCAGTCTCGATAACTATTAAAGGATTTTTCTCATAAACATAATCCTGGCCTAATCCTGGAATTTTCATCCCATTCTTAGCCATTTTATACAAATCCTTTATCCCAGCTTTATCCTTCCTATCCCTCTCTCTTTCAGCGCAAATCTCAGTAGGACACTTCAGCTGAACAACAAAAACCTCCTTCATCAATTTCTTCAAAGTCTCTCTACCTATTCCTGTATTATCAGTAGCATCAACTATAACATTAACTTTATTCTGTGCTAAAACATGAGCCATATAAGCCAATGTTCTGTACACATATTCCCTTTCTTCTTTAGAATAACTAGGCTTTGGAGTTATTATCTGCCTTATCTCATCTAATCTAAGAATATAAGCTTTAAGCTTTTTATTCAGCTCTTTAGCTACTCTTGACTTTCCACTTCCAGGCAATCCAGTAATCCAAACAGCTATTGTCATTTTCATTTTATGTACTCATTAACCTCTTCAGGATTAAACTCCTTAGCTTCTAAAGTATTATTAATCATATTGAACAACTTCCTTCTAACTTCATCACTTTGAAAATCAAAAAATATAGGATGCGCCATCACAACATATCTAAAAGCAATAAATATTGGAGCAATCTTCTTAATCTTCTCATCCTTAATCTTCTTCATATAATTGTTCCAGTAAATATCAAACAACTCTTTGAATGGCCCTGAAAAATCACCTTTATGCTGCAAAGCAGACCATATATAATTTAAACCCATTGTTATAAAATCATCAGTAGGATCTCCAAAAAACTCTCTTGAAGCATCTAACACTATAATCTTGCCATCTTTAAAAATTATATTAGCTGGATGAAAATCACCATGTATCTTACATAATCTTCCAAAATCATCTTTCAGTTCTTCCCTCAACTCAGCTGCCTTCCCAATAATGCTTGCAAACTCTTTTCTATCAGTCCATTTCAAATCATCAGGATATGTATCAATAACACCCATCAGCATCTCCCCATGTCCAACACAATCCCTAAGATGCCTTCTATAAATTGAACTAGCTAATGCTTTTTTTTCATCTTCCTTAACATCAGGATCATATTTCTCCTTATGCAATTCAACCAAATAATCGCTAAGCATCAAAGCCTTATCTTTATCCTCTTGAGTAATAGAGCCTCTTTTCATTATCTCAAGTAAATCCTTAACATATTCCTTGCCTTCAACAAATTCTACAATCTGAAAAAACTCTTTACAGTCTCCAATAGAAACAAGATCACCTTTTGGAGTATACCCTCCTACATCTATGCTTTTAATATGATTCTTTACACTATTGCTCAACTCATGCTGCATAATAAACGAAGCAGCTCTGTCAGAGAAATAATCATGACTAAACCCTTCTGGCCTTAATGTCCTCAGTACAACCCTATTTTCCTTACCTTTAACCTTAAACTTTATAGAATAACCAGTACCATGCCATCCAGTTCCTAATTTCTTATACTCTAGAATCTCAACCTTGTCCTTAAACTTTCTTTCTAGATATGACTGCATTATCTTCTTATCTATTTTTATTTCTATGAATTTCAAAGACATCTTCAGAATAATAGATTATAGAGGTTATTTAAATCTTTTTTCTTTTTATATGTGTCTTTATTTTACAAACCAGGGAAAATACTATCAAAATAACAAATATTAATATACCTAAAAAAAACATAAGTCCGCCAATTAAAGCATATTTCAATGTAACAGGCCCATAGTAAAAGTGCAGAACAAATCCGCTAATAACTAAAACAACAGCTATTAAAAACAAAACCAATGTTAATTTATTGATTTTTTCCATTATAATATAGTTTTATAGAACTTATTTAAATGTTTTTTTGTTTTACAACAAACTATTAAACTCTTCAACAAACTTTCCAGCAATCTCTTCATCATATATTATCAACAAATTCTCATCATTCTTGAAATTTCCAGCGCCAGTTGGATTATAACTGCCTGTAATCACAATCTCTTCATCAATGATAAACACCTTGTGGTGCATATTATAAGGATTACTATCAATCTTAACATCTAAACCAAACTCTTTAAGCCTTTTGTACTGTGAATACTGGCTTGCAGCCTGAACCTTCTCAAAAACACCTTTAATATCTTTAACATCAGAAAACAATATAGCATCTGCAACATCCTCATCTGTAAAACTAAAAGTCATAAAATAAATGCTTTCTTCGGCTTTATTCAATTCTTTAATAACCTTATCCTTGCAGTTATCTTCAGGACAAAAGTAATTCTTAAACTTAATATTATTAACATAAACTTCCTCATTCTTGACCTTTTCCCCTCTGCTAAATCTAAGAGCCCATAGCTCACTAAACTCATCTTCATAATTCTCAGATAAATATTCAGATTCAATAATCAATAAATTATTATTGTTCTTAAAAGCACCCCTTTCAGTTGGATTAAAACTGCCTGTACTGACTTTTTTACCATCTACAACACAAAACTTATTGTGACTAAGCTGATTATTATCATCCTTCTTAACTCCACCACCCTTAATATAACCATAATTATTGTTATCAACAACAATCTTAACATCAACTTCATGGCTCTTCCTTCCTAATGATTTTACAATATTCTGCAGCCTTAGATCAAACAAAGCGCAATGAACACTTTTCTCTGCAGAATTAATAAAATTCTCTAATTCTTTAGAGCAATCATCCTTAGGGCAAAAAAACACATCTATAGAACCTTTCTCAGCCA
>CAZSMA010000107.1:0-3330 GCA_964608065.1 uncultured Methanosarcinales archaeon | reverse complement strand
TCTTATGATGGGGAAGAAGGATGGTATAATATAACAATTACAGGATTAAGTTCTCCTCAAAACTCATTTAATATAGACCCGGCAAAAGTTAAAATAGATTATATAGAAGCAATACACTACTTAAGCACAGAGGGAACTTTTACCTCTCCTGTTTATGATACTGGGTTAGATGTTGAGTGGAGTGAAATAAGTTGGGAAGAAAATATAGCTTCAGGTACTGATATAACATTGCAGATAAGAACATCTTCAGATAATATAGATTGGGGAGAATGGAGTTCTGATTATGTATCTCCAGGAGAACAGATAACTTCTGATTCTGGTAGATATATACAATTTAAAGCAACTCTAAATGGAGAATTAGATGTTCCAATCCTAAGTAGTGTTACAATAAGCTACACCTATACAGATTATATTAGTTCTGGAGTTATAGAAACAAAAGACATAACACCAGATGGTTTAACTAATTGGAATTCATTTATGACAACACAGAGCTTAAATAACCAAAATATTGATTATTATTACTCTTTAGATTCAGGCAATAATTGGGAAGATGTTACTTCAGGCAGCAATTTATCTTCACTAGATGTCTCTACAGAGAAGATAAGGTTTAAAGCAGTATTATCCTCTGATGGAACATCTACTCCTGCGATAGAAAAGATGGACTTAATTTATGATGCATGCCAAGAAAACTGGGAAATAACTTATGGAGATTGTTTAACTGATGATACCAAACTAAAAACTTACATAGATACAAATAATTGTGGCACAACAAATAACTTACCAGAAGATGATGGAACCTATGTGGGATGCAATTACTGCACCTCAACATGGGAAAATATAAACATCTCTTGTCAGTTAGATGATATTTTTGTTATTGGTTATTCCTATACAAATAATTGTTGTGAGGAAACTGGATTAACAACAGACTGCAATATTCCAGAAAATACTACAGCGGTTTGTGATTATTGCACATCTAACTGGACTTGCACTGGATATAATGTTTGCCAACCAAATGATAAAATACCTTGTTTGAATGTGACAGATAATATTCCTTGTTACGAGCAAACAAATTTGGATTCGGATTTATACTCTGGAAACTATTCTGAATTTGAACAGATATGTGTATATGACAGAACAGCTCCGTTATTAAATGATGTATCAATAACTCCAAAAAAAACAAGTACAGGAGATTTAATTAATATTACTGTGAATGTAACTGATATCAGTGATATTTCATATGTAAAATCAATAATCAAAAATTCTGAAGGAGTACAAATAAAAGAAATAAATCTTGATAGCACAGGAGATTTATTTACAGCTATTTTGAATACAACTAACATGTCAAAGGGGACTTATATTGTTGATATTGATACAGAAGATGTTTTGAGTAATAATGTTTATTACAGCTTTAAGGGCATTTTAGCATTGGATCATTCAGCTGAAGACACCCTTTTTGTAAATAAAGATTTAAATGAAAATACTAAATCTGTTATAGAAGACTCAGACATTGTTTTGGAGATAATACCTAATAAATCTATTTTAAATGTTTCTATAGGGATTGCTAAATATACTGATAACATAGTAGATTTAACTCCTGCAGGAGTGAAAGATACAAATAAATTTATAGAGATATTACTTGATGATAATTTTAAAAGTAGTATTAAAAACATAACTATAAAGATACCTTATAATGATTCTGAAATACAAAATCTGAATATCAATGAAGGAACATTAAAAATTTATAATTATAATGAAGAAACTTCTAGTTGGGATGTGTTAAACTCCATTGTTAATACAACTGGCAATTATGTAAAAGTGATTGTTAACCACTTTAGCTTGTATGCCCTATTTGGGGAGGAAACAGAAGGGGAAGTAGTACAAAGTAGTGGTTCAGGTGGAGGTGGTTCAGGTGGAGGAGGGAAATTTATAACCTCTATAAAAAAAGATTTAGCGAAAGAAGAAACAGAAAAAAAAAAAGAAAACACATATGAAGAAACAAAAAAAGAAGAAGTGTGTAAATACACCTATTCTGTTTATATACCTGAGAAAATATCATTTTTAGATGCAGATATTGTTAAAGGTCAAATAAAAAATGATGGAACTTGTTTGTTAGATAAAGTAGAACTTCAGCTAAGCCAGGATATAAGCAAATACATAGTTATGGGCAATAATGTTTTTGAGAATCTTGGTAGAGATGAAAGCGTAGAATTTCAATTAGTCTTAAAAGATAAGGAGATAGTCTCTAAGAAAAAATTGCGTGCACAAGGATTTGTTGTTAAATCTTTAAGGAACACAATAAAAAGTTATAATGGAGAAATAATTACTAAAGTAGTATCACAAAATAATGTGTTAAAAGAGGAAAAAACCCCTTTTGAGATTTACATTCTTAAGCCAGCTGATTTTAAAACATTTATGGGAGATAAGGGAATTTTTTTAATCTCTAATACTATTTCAATGCTAATAACAATCTTTGTTGTGATTGTTTTAATCATCAAAAATAGAAATAAAAAGATGAATTCAAATAACAAGATAACTAAAATTTTGTCTAAAGAATTTAAGTAATTACATATACAATATAATGGGTACTTTAAGGATAATTTAATATAATAATAATAAAATATTACTTTCCTAATATTACATCCTTAACAAATCTGTTACACCATATTTTTCACCACAGTCTACATTTCCGATACATTTATATAATTTAAGATTATTCTAAGTAATATCAAGTAATTTAAGGTGATTTAAAATGACTTCAATGAGCATAACTGTAAGTGAATATACAAATAAAGTATTAGGTGTAATAAAAGAAAAATTTGGTCTGAAAGATAAAGCTGAAGCTCTAGATAAATTTGCTGACATCTATGGGGAAGAATTTGTAGAGAAAGAAGTTAAAGATGAAGTAGTAGAAGGTGTCATAAAGTCCTGTGAGGCACATATCAAAAAACACGGGCATAGAAAAATGACTATTAAAGAGTTAGATAAACTTTGCGGTCTAGAATGAGTTTTGACTTTGATTTATCAGATGAACTGAAACTGATAATTAAAAAACTAAAAAAAAAAGATAGAGTTAGACTTATTATTCTCAATAAAAAGATAAAGGAAGTAATTAATAATGATTCAAAATCTATTGATAGATATAAAAATCTAAAATATGGTTTAAGTGAATATAAAAGGGTGCATATAGATAAAAGCTTTGTACTATTCTTTAAAGTTGATAAAGAAAAGAATCATATCCTATTTGATAGATTAAAACATCATAAAGAAGCTTATAAAAAATAAAAAATAAAAAAAAAAAATTATGGTTTACAAACCTGCTTCCTTCTTTAG
>CAZSMA010000106.1:0-3476 GCA_964608065.1 uncultured Methanosarcinales archaeon | reverse complement strand
GGGTTAAATTTATTTAGATATATAAATTTATCTAGTTTTTATTACTATTTTTGAGTAAAATAACAAAATATAAATATAAGAAAGACTAAATTTTATATAATGCTTGATAAGGGTAGTTTAAAAAAAAAAGTAAAAGGATATAAGAATCTAATTGATAGTGTAAAGAGTGAGGTTTCTAAAATTGTTGTTGGCCAGGAGGCTGTTATTGAAGGTTTATTGAGGGCTATAATCGGCAATGGCCATGTTCTCTTAGAAGGTGTTCCAGGTATTGCTAAGACACTTATGGTAAGGACATTGTCAACAGTAACAAAGTGCAGTTTTAGCAGAATTCAATTTACACCAGATTTGCTTCCAACAGATATTATAGGGATAACAGCTTATGAAGAGAAAAAAGGGTTTTTCACTATAAAAGGTCCTATATTTAATAATTTTATCCTGGCAGACGAAATCAACAGGGCGCCTCCAAAAGTACAGTCTGCTTTGTTAGAAGGCATGCAGGAGAAACAGGTTACAATTGGTAAAGAGACTTTTCCTTTGCCGCATCCTTTTTTTGTATTAGCTACACAGAATCCTATCGAGAGTTTAGGAACATATTCTTTGCCAGAAGCGCAGGTAGACAGATTTTTGTTTAAATTAAATGTAGGTTACCCTGGTATTGAAGAAGAGCAGCAGGTTCTTAAGAAGAATATTACTTTGAAAAGATTTGATGAGTATAAGATTAAGCCAATTATAACACCGCAAGATATTATAAATTTACAGAATGATGTCGGTAAGATATATCTAGACAACAAAATTGAAAAATATCTAGTTAGATTGGTTGATTGTACAAGAAATCCTGAGAAATATAAAGTAAAACTTGGTAAATATGTAGAATATGGCGGCTCTCCAAGAGCGTCTATTGGTTTGTTTATTGCTTCAAAAGCAGAGGCTTTACTCAGAGGGGAGTTGTTTGTCACACCGCACCATGTAAAAAAAGTTGCAGTAGATGTTTTAAGGCATAGGCTTATTCTTAATTATGAGGGGCAGGCAGAAGGTATAAAACCAGAGGATGTAATTAAAGAAGTACTTTCAAGAGTTCCTATTCCTTAAATTATAATAAAAAAAAAAAAAGATGAAAGAGTTAAAGCTGAATTTAAAGCCGCTTATAAAAAGATTAGAGGTATTTTCAAGAAAAAATGTTTTTGGACAGTTTACAGGAGAGTATGTCAGTGTATTTAAAGGGCATGGGTTGGAATTTGAAGGGTATAGGGCTTATACTATGAATGATGATGCTGATACAATTGACTGGAAAGCGTCATTAAGAGCAAAGCAGTTGTTAATCAGGTCTTTAACTGAGGAAAGAAATTTAGAGGTTTTTTTTTTAATGGATGTCAGCAATAGTATGCTTTTTTCATCTATTCCTAAATTAAAATGCGAATATGCTGCTGAGTTAGTTGCTACGTTGAGTAGTGCAATGATTCAAGCAGGAGATAATGTTGGAATAGGTGTTTTTAATGATCATATTATTAAGATGTTGCCTCCAAAAACAGGAAAAAGGCAATATTTTTCCATAGTTGGGATTGTTAGTGATCCTAAACTTTATGGAGGAAATTTTGATTTTGTTAAAGTTATGGGGTATATTATGGGGTATCTAAAGAGGAATACATTGCTTGTGATAGTATCTGATTTTATAGGGTTGAATGAAGGGTGGGAGGAAATGTTAAAGGTTGCTTCAGGTAAATTTGAGATTATTGGCTTAATGATAGAGGACCCTTTGGATCTTACATTACCCCATAATGTTGGACAAGTTATTATAGAAGATCCTTATTCAAATAAAGAATTATTGCTGGATCCTGATACTTTAAGGGATGATTATGAGGCAAAAGCAAAAGAGAAAATAAATAAAATAGATAGTGTTTTCAAGAAGACTGGTTCAGATTTGTTAGAGTTAAGAACTGATCTGACTTTTGTGATGCCTATCATAAAATTTTTTGAAAAGAGGAAAAAAGGATGGAGATAACTTTTACTAATCCAATATATCTTTGGTTTTTAGTTAGTATTCCTTTTCTTGTTTTAACTCATTTTTTTACTTTAAAGTATGTTAAAAGAAGGGCAATGAGATTTGCTAATTTTGAAGCTATTTCAAGGGTAACTGGGGGGCAGGCTTTATCAAAGAACATGACTCTGCTTCTGATCAGGATGTTCACTTTATTATTTCTGATACTATCTGCTTCTGGAAGTATTTTATGGTATAAAGGGCAGAGCTCTGACTATAATTATGTCCTGACAATTGATGCATCTGGAAGTATGTTGGCTGATGATATTGATCCAAACAGGATAGAAGCTGCAAAGGATGCTGCTGTGTTGTTTGTTGATAATCTGAAAGCAAGGGCAAAAATTGGTGTAGTCAGTTTTGCAGGTATTGGGTCAGTAGAACAAAATCTGATAGAAGATTATGTTGCTACTAAAGAAACTATAAGAAGTATACAAATCAAGACTATACATGGTACTGCTATTGGAGATGCTTTAGTTGCTTCTTCTAATCTCTTGATAACTGAGGAAAAAGCAAAATTAGTTATTTTATTGACAGATGGGAGAGAGAACATTGCAACTGAAGAAGAACTGGATAAGGTTATTGATCATTTGAAAGATAATCATATAACTGTTAATACAATAGGTGTTGGAACCAGTGCAGGAGGTATGCTTCCTGGGATAGAGGTTTTGTCTACTTTAGATGAGCCTATGCTGATGAAGATTGCTGAATCTACTGGTGGAACTTATTTCAGAGCAGAAAATAAAGAAGAACTAGAAGGAATTTATAAGACGATGGCAAGTTCAAAAGAAGCCGATCTACCAGTTAACCTGTCTGTTCCATTTATGTTAATAGCTTTGGCATTGTTGTTTCTAGAATGGGGTCTGATTAATACAAAGTATAGAACTATTCCTTGATTAAGTTTTTCTTTCTTTCTTAGAATTGTCAAAAACCATATATTAGAGATAAGTAGCATGTTTTCACATATATAATGATATTGGATGGTTTTTGAGCATGAACTGAAAAATTCACAAAGTGAATTTTTGGTTTGTTAAAAATCCCAAATGGATTTTGAACACTCGGAAATATAGCACAATAGGTTTAGGATAGTGGGTTTCATCCACTGGTTAGAAACTAGTAGTATATTTCCGACATATTAAACCCGTGCAAACACCCTCGAAAGGGTGCCTGCATGGGAAAAAGAGGTGATAGATTATGAATGTCAAAAACCACTCATCAGAGATAGGTGGCATGATTTTATCAGCATTATTAATAATTGGTTTTTGATGCTCGGAATTCCACCAATGATGGGTGGTTTTCGAGCACTACTCATACCACCAATCCAAGATTGGTGGTATTCCGTTGTATAAATGTAGAGAGTAGATACCACCCCCTATCATATTTTCCTTATATCACTAGAGAGTAACTAAACTTATATATAAATGTTTCGGTTTTGGAGTATTCT
>CAZSMA010000105.1:0-3576 GCA_964608065.1 uncultured Methanosarcinales archaeon | reverse complement strand
AATACTTTAAGAACAATAAAACCAGGTTATGGATACTGGGTTAAGGTTAAGAATGATACAACATGGGTATTTAATAATAGATATGTACCTTTTATAGAAGAAAGATTAACAGTTCATTTTATTAATGTTAGTCAAGGAGATTCTATGTTGATTGTAACTACAAATAACAAGACAATCTTAATAGATGCTGGTTCAAAAAGTAAAGGAGAGGATGTTTTTGATTATATGACAAACCTTGGTTATAATTATGTTGATGTTATGATTGCTTCACACCCTCATGCAGATCATATTGGAGGTTTAATTTATATTTTAGAAAATATTCCTGTTTATCAGGTTTATGATAATGGAGAAAATTATACAACTTTAACATATCAACAATATTTTGAATTAGCAGAAAATAAAAATTACTCAGTAGTTTCCAGAGGATTTAATATTACATTAGATGATAATTTAGAGATTAATGTTATATCTCCACCAGCTGGATTAGTTTCTCCTGGTGATTATAATGAAAACTCAATTATAATAAAATTAACTTACAATGATATTTCATTCCTATTTACAGGAGACTGTGGAAGTGATTGTGAGCAGAGTATTTTTGATTCTGGTATCAATATTGACTCAGACATATTAAAAGTTGCTCATCATGGTAGTAAATATGCTACTAGTGAATTATTTCTTGATGAAGTTACTCCAGATATTGCAGTTATTGAAGTAGGGAAAAATAGCTATGGCCATCCACATGGTGAAACATTAGTAAGATTAATTGATATAGGAGCAACTATTTACCTAACATATACAGATGGAAACATAGAAATTACTACAGATGGTTATGGTTATTCAATAAAAACAGAAAAATAAAAAACTTCTTTAAAATTACTATTAGAGAATAGAAAATATTAAATAGTATACTGATTTTTTTTAGAGTAAATAGTTGGGGGGTTTAAGTGAGGAAAATATTATTTTTATTAGCAAGTTTTGTAATTGTGATTTCTTTAAGTGTAGGTGTAAGTGCACTCACTCCTGTTACAAGTTGTGATACATTAAATACAGCTGGAGAAACATATGTTTTAAGTAATGATATTAGTGCAAGTGGGACTTGTATTACAATTGATGCTGACAATATCATTCTTGATTGTGAAGGTTATTTAATAAATTATTCACAATCATCTACAGGTTATGGTGTTTATGTTACTGGTTCATATGCAACAATTAAAAACTGTATTGTTACTCAGGTTTCTAGTAGCTCAAGTGCACATGCAATTTACGTTGATTCAAGTTCATACAATAATATTATGAATAATACCATTTCTACAAAAGGCAACTATGGATATGGAATCCATTTAGATGTGGGCTCAAGCAATAGAATTACATATAATACAGTAACTGCAAGCGGTACAAATGGTGGTTCTGGGATTGTAGTTTACTCAGGCTCTAATAACAATGTTACAAATAACACAATCACTACAACAAGTGGAGGCTACAGTAATTATATGAGGGGTATTTTTTTATTGAATGGTTCTAACAACAATATTATAAATAATATTATTACTAGGACAAATGGCAGACACTGCAGCATCGAGCTTAGTACAGCAGACAATAACAACATTGAAAACAATTCAATTATTTTAAGTTCTGCAGGGTACAGTTATTTTGATGATGGTATTTGCCTAGGAAGCTCAAACAATAATATTTTAACTAAAAATAAAATTATAGCTAAAGGCTATGGTGGTCTTTGTAGTTGGGCTATTAAGTTTAGTGTAAGTTTAGATAATATTATCGTGAATAACACAATAGCTATGACTTATGGAGGTGGAATACAATTTTCTTTGAATTCAAGCAGGAATAATGTTACAAACAATACAATCAGTACAAACAATGCCTATTATTGCATTGGCTCTTGGAGAATTCCTCATGGCATTTGGCTTCAGACAAACTCAAGTAACAATACATTCTCATATAATTCAGTATCAGTAACTCATTCAAGCGCTAGGGATTTCTATTCAATTGATTCTTCATTCAATAAAGCATATCATAATAATTTTATTGGTCCAAATCCACAAGCATATGTAAGTGGCGGAACTGATAATTTATTTGATATTGGTCTGCCTATGGGGGGAAATTATTGGAATAGTCATACATGTACAGGAGATCCTTCTGATGGTAGTGAGCCTTATGTCTTTACAGGAGGACAGGATAATTATCCATTCGAGAACCAGCAGGGTTGGACTTTAGATACAGATGGAGATGGATTAGATGAGGCTGTAGATCCAGACGATTTAGATCCTGATTCTGACAATGATGGATTGTGTGATGGTCCTTCAGATGGTGGAGGTGCTTGTGTTGTTGGAGAAGATTTAGATGGTGACGGGATTATAGATGCAGGTGAGACTGATCCATTGGATGCTGATACTGATGATGATGGTATTAGTGATGGTGAAGAACCAACTTTTACATTAGATCCTCTTGAGAGTGATACAGATAGTGATGGGTTACAAGATGGTTTAGAAATTGGTAGGAATACATTAATTCCGGGTGGCACAAGTGATGGGAACGGTGTTGTATATGTAGGAACAGATGGAGGCATCTTTGTACCTGACGGAGATGGTGGTTCAACTATAACAGATCCGTTAGATACAGATTCTGATGATGATGGTTTGTGTGATGGTGCTTCAACAGGAGGGGGTGTTTGTGTTAGTGGAGAAGATTTAGATGAAGATGGTGTTGTGGATGCTGGTGAAACAAATCCAGTAGATGCTGATACTGATGATGATGGTATTAGTGATGGTGATGAATTAGCTTATTTATTAGATCCTGTTGAGTTCGATACTGATGGCGATGGGTTAAATGATGGTTTGGAGATAGGTGTGTCAACACCAATTGCTAGTGGTGTGAGTGATGGATTAAGCATTGCTTATTCAGGAACTGATATAAGTTTTGTAGGTGACCAAGACGCAGGTGCAACTACAACAGATCCATTAGATGATGATTCTGATGATGATGGTTTGTTAGATGGTGATGAGGATGTCAATGGTAATGGTGTTGTAGATGAAGGTGAAAGAGACCCAAACAACAGCTATGATGATACAGACGGCGATGGAATATTAAATGATAATGACAACTGTCCAGATGATGCTAATGCTGACCAGGCTGATGGTGATGGCGATAGTATAGGGGATGTTTGTGATAATTGTCCTGGAATTCCTAATAATGACCAGGCAGATGGTAATTCAGATGGAATAGGTGATGTATGCACTGCATATAATATGACTGTAACATTAACTCAAGGATGGAATTTAGTAAGTAGTCCTTTCTATACTACTAAAAATATGACATCAGCATTAAGCTCTATTGAAGGTTGCTATAAAAGTATTTACACTTATGATGGATTGTGGAAGATGTTTGTTTCTTTGGTATATCCATTTAATAATTTATTTGAGATTTCACCAAATAGAGGTTATTGGATTAATGTTAATTGTACTGAAGTTGATTGGACAGTTTAAAAAAAAAAAAAAAATAGAAAAAATTAATAATCAATATTGAGTAATGGTTTGAATGGTGATTTATAGACGAAAAAAA
>CAZSMA010000104.1:0-3604 GCA_964608065.1 uncultured Methanosarcinales archaeon | reverse complement strand
TAATTTTATTCTTCAAGTTTATACACCTTTATGTTGTTTTTATTGTAGACAGGAACTTTATCCTGTAAGTTTTCCTGTTCATATTGGTTTAATTGCTCTAATCTTTGCCTAAATCCTGGATCATTCTGTAATAATATTAAATCAGAGTAATCAAGAACTATATGTGTAGGAATAACTTCTCCTTCATCATACATATAATGCCAGCTTATATATCTCATCCATCTTATTTTTTGAGTCATTAAAGGACCTAATGTTAAAACATTAGCTTCATCAGGTAAATTATCTTTAATCCAGACTGCAGCTTCATATTGAACAGGAGTTACTCTTGAAATTCCTGAATATGCTTCTTTTAACTGATCATATACAGGATTAAAATTATAAAGAAGTACAAAAACAAAGAATAAAGCTATTAAAACATATTTTATTTTATTTCTTATGTTTTTAGGTATTTTTATTATTGAAAGAAAATTAGGAATAGCTAATAATCCTAAAGCTATTAATGGATAAAAGATATGAGCACTAGCAGCTAAACTACGTTCAGGACGGCCAAAACCAAAGAATATCAAGTGAATCATCAGATATGTTCCTATTAAATAGCTTAACAAAAGCAAATCTTTTCTTTTTCTTCTTATTAATATAAACAACAGTCCTAACAATAAAAGAGGTAAAGTCCATATTTTATTCATTTCAGAGTATGAGAAGTATTGAGATGGAAGCCTTGGGCCATAGTATTCTTCCATTCCAAACCAACTGAATAAAGCTGGGAAATCTCCTTTATAGGGGTTACTAGGGGATGTATCACCAGTTGCTTTTACAAAAACATTTCCTGTTTGGTAAGGGAAAATGGCTATAAATAATATAAATATAAGTATAGCTATAGGTATTTTTTTTATATTAAATATCAGTTTTCTTTCTTTAATTGATAATAAGATTGTGAATATAACTAAAGCTAATGCTGTATGGAAAAAAGCCATTGGATGGAAAAAGAAGTTTATTGCTAGCAATAAAGCCATTATGTAAAGATAAGTGTTTTTTTCTTTTTTCTCTATAAAGGATTTTGTGTATTTATAGAAAGTGTATAAGATTAAAGGTGTATAGAAGAATGCTATCTGCTGTGGCCATTGTCCAAATAAATAGACCATTATGTCTCTTAAGGAAAAAATAAGCAAAAAACTTGATAATAAAGCTGGCCAAAAGCCAAATAGTTTTCTCATGACAAAATATGTTATTAAAACAATGATTGAGCATAAGATTGTGTTAAAAAGAAATATTGGTAAGACTCTTTCTCCTGCAATAATCTGCATTATTGCAAAGTTCACATGATAAGGTGGAGCATACCACCAGGTGTGCGCTTTAAACTGGTTATCTTCTCCATACCTTTTGTCAATAAAGTAAGGTAATGTTACTATGGATTTGTCTGTTCCTGCAATATAATCTCCAACTGTAAAATGTGAGCCTGCATCTACTTCTCCATATGGCATTCTATTGTTTTGATAAGGTAAAGACCATAAGAATACTGTAAATAAGAATAATGCTATAACAATGAAGGGTTCTATTTTTTTTAATTTCATAATTTAAGCAATAGATTAAATGTATTTAAAGGTTTTCTTTAAATCCGAAACTTTTATAACTGATAATGCTAATTCTAAACGATAATGAAGCTATTAATAGTGAAGTTGGGGGCTATAGGTGATGTTATTAGAACTACGTCTATTCTCAAGGGTTTGAAGGAAAAGTATAATGCAAGCATATATTGGGTTACAAAGGAAGATGCAGTTGATGTTCTGAAAAACAACAAATTAATAGATAAAATATTTGTTTTTAATAAAGATGAAATAAAAGAGGAAATTGATTTGGTTATTAGTCTGGAAGATAATGAAGAAGGCTGTGAGTTTGTTTCAAAACTAGAATATAAAGATGTAATTGGAGTTTATTCAGATAATAAAAAAATAAGCTATACACCAAGTGAATGGTTTGATATGAGCCTTGTTTCAAGGTTTGGTAAGGAAAGAGCTGATGAGCTTAAAGTAGAGAATAAAAAAACATATCAACAGCTATTAGGAGAGATGCTGGATATTGATATTAGTGAGCCTATACTTAATTTAACAAAAAAAAAAAAGAAAATTTCAGAAAAGTTTGCAATGGAAAACAATATTTCCAAAGGTGATTTGGTTATTGGATTGAATACAAGTGCTGGAAAAAGGTGGAAGTTTAAGAGATTAGATATAAAGAAGACAATCATACTTGCTAATAGATTAAATAAAGAGTTTAAAGCAAAGATCATTTTATTTGGCGGAAAAGAAGAAATTGAAAGAAACAAGAAAATAAAAAATGGTGTTAGTTTTGAAATAATAGATGCTGGCTGTGATAATTCTTTGTTAGAGTTTGCTGCTTTGATTGGCCTTTGCAGTGTTGTTATAACAAGCGATAGTCTTGCTTTGAATATTGCAATAGCTTTGAAAAGGAAAGTAGTTGTATTTTTTACTGTGACATCTGCTGCAGAGATTGATTTATATGGTAGAGGAAAGAAGATTGTTTCAAAAATAGATTGTGTCTGCTGCTATAGAAAAGAATGTGATAAAAAGATGAATTGCGTAGATATGATTAAGGTTGATGATATTGTAAAGGGTGTTAAAGAAGTGCTAGAATGAAAACTATTGTTTTAATTCCAACTTATAATGAAAAAGAGAATATTAAAGCTTTGATTAAAGCTATTTTTAATTTAAATATCAAAAACTTAGAAATTGTAGTTATAGATGATAACAGTCCTGATGGAACTTGGGAGATTGTAAAGAATTTAAAAGATAAAAGAGTTCATTTAATCTTAAGGAAAACAAACAGAGGAAGAGGTTATGCTGGAAAAGAAGGTTTTAAGTTTGCTCTAAACAACAAAGCTGACTATATTATAGAGATGGATGCTGATTTTAGTCATGATCCTAAATATATTCCATTTATGTTAAAAGAGATGAAAAACAATGATGTTGTTTTAGGAAGTAGATTAGTAAAAGGTGGAAAGGATATTGGAAGAAGTGCAATAAGAAAATTAATTACAAGATTAGCTAATTTTTATATTAGAATAATGTTAGGACTAAAGGTCAGAGATTGCAATTCAGGCTACAGATGTTTTAGAAGCAATGTGATTAAATCTATTAATCCTGATAAAATTAATGCAAAAGGGCCTGATATTGTACAGGAAGTCTTATTCAAGTCTAAATTAAAAGGTTTTAAAATAAAAGAGATTCCAATTGAGTTTGTAGACAGGAGAAAAGGAAAATCAAAATTAGGAATAAAGCAGTTAGCTAAAGGTTATTGGGTTATATTAAAATTAAAAATGCTTTATTTGTTTGGTGGAATATGAGAAAGTTAATTTGTTTTTTAGGTGGTGTTTTGTTTAGTTTAAAGTCTAAGAAGGTTCCTAAAGACATAAAAAAAATATTAATAGTAAGATCAGGAGGAATAGGAGATGTTCTGATGAGCACTCCTTTAATCAAAGCAATAAGAAAACATTATCAAAATGCAGAAATAACTTATTTTGTTGGAGATTGGAGTAAAGATGTTCTTAAGGATAATCCTAATATTGACAAAATCTTTAATTATGATGATA
>CAZSMA010000103.1:0-3975 GCA_964608065.1 uncultured Methanosarcinales archaeon | reverse complement strand
GAGAACTTAATCCTGTAATTGTTATATTATACCATCCTTCTTCCCCATCATAAGAAACCAAACCATGACCAGGAGAACTACATTCAGTACTTACATCGCAAAGATAAATATCTGATAAATCACTATTCTCAATGTATAATGAAATAATGTCTCCGTTACCCAACCCACCATCAAAAAATACATCAAAAATTTTATCTTTCTTAACGTTTTGATGGCCATTTCCTATGCTATTCACTTTGGATGTCTTGTTTTTTGGATCATATAAAGCTCTCAAAATGTCACCTTTATTTGAAGTTATATAGTCAAATTCTACTTCATCTGCCAACTCTAATTTGAATATTTTTTTTTGGTTTGATAAACCAGTAATTGTTATATTGTACCAACCTATTTGTTTGTCATAATAAACTAATCCGTATCCAGGCGAAGTACAGCTTATGTTCAGATCGCATAAGTATATATATGTTAAATTTCCATCTGTTATGTACAGAGAGACAACGTCTTGATTATCTAATGAATTTTCAAATTCTATATTAAGTATTTCACCATCCTCAACTATAAGGTCACCATCTCCTATGCTATTTAGTTGTGATGTCTTGTTTTTTGGATCATAAAGTGCCTGAGTTACATAGTAAGGAGTAGTATTTTTTTTTGGGCTTATTCCATCATCTATGATATTTATATTAGACAAAGTACCATTTTCAAAATCAGAGTGAGTAAATATATATTGAGTAGTTGTAGTTTTTAATTTTACCTCATTCTCGTTTAAATCAATCAAAGAACTGTCATAATAATAATCACTTGAATCACTAAAATCCCATGTAATAGTAGTTATCCCATCACTTCCTGTCTCTAGTACAACAAAACCAGTTATCTGTGGCTTGATTACTAAAAGCAAACTAGAAAAAAGTATTATGAATAATGACAATAAAACTATATTACGGGCTAAGGTTTTATTCCACTTTTCATGTTTCTCAATAATTTCTTCAAGCCTTTTAGGCATTTTTATCTCTCTTTACTTTATTTTTTTTTTAAAATAAAACTTATTTCTTAATATATCTACTATTATCTCTTGTATTGATGAGTAAGCATATTTTTTTTTTTCATCCTTTAATTTATTCAATATTGGCTCTGGTATTGATAGGGTTATTTTTTTAGATGTCATTTTATGTAGAAGTAAAAATACTTCTTTTTATGTAAAAAGAAGTCTAAGTATTTAAGGCTTTTTGTTTTTATTTTTATTTAATTATTGATTAGATTTTATTGAATTCGCTATTTACTTAACAGAATACTTCTCAATCTTTTCAAAGAAATAGTTGTCATATCCTTTAGTTGGATGAAAATCTTCATCTCCCCAAGTATTTTCTGCATCTTTCCAGTTCAGATACATATTCTTACTACCAAATACTTCTTCATGATATCCATAATATACTTTATAGTCTTTCCAGGATTTAACTCCTCTGAACTTCTTCTCTAACAATCTTTCTTTTTCTTCATTGCTTTCATAAATATCATAAAACTTTGGATTTAATTTATTAGCTTTCTGCCTTAAAACACAAATATCACTTTTACCATCAAATTTATGAGGAATAACATAAGTGTTTGAATTAGGTTTGTCATATACTACATAAGTTTTTGAAGCTAAAGCTGTAGATGCAAACATAACAATAACAAATACTATCATTAATAATTTGAATATTTTCTTCATGCCAGAGTAAAATGAAACTTTATTTATAAATTTATCTAAATAAAAAAGTTTATAAGTAACCTCTTCCTAAATTATATAAAAGGGGTGCTGTAATGATTATTGAAGGTAATCTTGTTGATGTCCTAAAAGAAAAGATATACCCAGCAAAAATTAATTTTAATGATAAAATTCTAAGTATTGAAAAAACAGATAAAAAATACAAAAACTATATTCTTCCTGGTTTGATTGATGCTCATATCCATATTGAAAGCTCTATGTTAGTTCCTTCTAGGTTTGCTGAAGCAACTGCTGCAAACGGAACAACAGCAGTAGTTGCAGACCCCCATGAAATAGCAAATGTTTTGGGAATAAAAGGAATAAATTATATGATTAAAGACAGCAAACAAGTTCCTTTAAAGTTTTACTTCTCAGCTCCAAGTTGTGTTCCTGCTACAAATTTTGAGACTTCTGGAGCTTGTCTGGATTCTAAGAAGATTGAAAAATTATTAAAAAAAAAAAAATTTGTTGCATTGGCAGAAATGATGAATGTTCCAGGAGTTATTTTTGGAGATAAAGAAGTTAAAAAAAAAATAAACATAGCTAAGAAACTGAAAAAACCAATTGATGGTCATGCTCCTGGTTTAACAGGAATTCAATTAAAAAAATATGTAAGGTCTGGAATCACAACAGATCATGAATGTACTTCTTATAATGAAGCTTTAGAAAAAAGCAAATTAGGAATGAAAATTTTAATCAGAGAAGGTAGTTCTGCAAAAAACATGAAACAACTGATTAAATTAGCAAATAACTATGATTGCATGTTAGTTTCTGATGACAAACATAGTGATGATCTGATCAAAGGCCATATCAATGAATTATTGAGAAGGGCTGTAAAACTAGGATTAGACCCAATCAAAGCTGTAAAACTTGTCACACTAATTCCTGCTTTGCATTATAAACTTGACACAGGAATCATTAAGAAAGGCAAAGCAGCAGATTTTGTTATTGTTAGCAACTTAAAAGATTTTAATGTAAAAAAAAACTTTATCAACGGAAAATTAGTTGCAAAAAATAAAGTTTTGTTTAAATCCAAACCTAAAAGACTGAAGAACAGCTTTAAAGTAAGAAAAAAAACTATAAATGATTTTATTGTTTTCTTAAAAAAAAACAATGTAAAAAAAATTAAAGCAAGAGTCATTGGAATACTGCCAGACCAGATTGTTACAAAAGAACTGACTGAAACTTTAGAGGTAGAGAACAAACAAGTTTTATCAAACACTAAAAAAGATATTCTAAAAATTGCTGTTATTGAAAGATATGGTCACAACAGGATGTCTGTTGCTTTTGCTAAAGGCTTTGGATTAAAAAAAGGAGCTATAGCTGGAAGTGTTGCTCATGACTCTCATAATATAATTACAGTAGGAACAAATAATAGAGATATGGTAAAAGCAGTCAACACTTTAATAAGTATGAAAGGAGGCTTAGTAGCTGTAGATGGAAACAAGATAGCTAATGTCCAGTTACCAATAGCAGGTCTTATGAGCACAGAAAATGTCTATGTTGTAAATAACAAAATAAGAAAAATTAATAAGTTTGTTAAAAACTTAGGTTGTAAGTTAAAAGCTCCATTCGGAACATTAAGCTTTATGGCATTATTGGTTATACCAGAACTAAAAATTTCAGATAAAGGCTTGTTTGATGGAAAAAACTTTAATTTTGTTGATTTGGTGAAAGAATGATAAAAAAATACATTCAAGAAAAAAAAATAAACAAAAAAGTTAAACAAATAGCAAAAAAAATATCTAAAGATTATAAAGAAGTCAATTTTGTAACAGTTTTAACAGGAGCAAAATATTTTTCCAAACATCTTAAATCAGAGCTCAGAAAACTTGGAGTTAAAGTCAATGAAGATTTTATAAAAGTAAAAAGTTATGTCGGCACTAAAAGCTCTGGGAAAATAAAAGTCATAAAGAAATTAAAGAAACCAATCACAAACAAACATATTTTAATAATTGAAGACATAATAGATACTGGATTAACCTTATATTTCCTAAAAAAGTATTTACAAAAAAAAAGCAAATCAGTCAAAATCTGCGCTTTTTTAGATAAACCATCAAGAAGAAAAAAAAGAGTCAAGGTTGATTACTATGGCTTTAAAGTGCCAGACAAATTTATTGTCGGATATGGTCTTGATTTTAATGAAAAATATAGAGAATTAAAGTACATAGGTGTTTTAGTTGAAAATTAACAATAAAGATTATAGGACAGTATGGATGAAAGGAAAAATAATC
>CAZSMA010000102.1:0-4076 GCA_964608065.1 uncultured Methanosarcinales archaeon | reverse complement strand
AGTAAAAAGAAAAGCAGTAAAAAGAAAAGCAGTAAAGAAAAAAGCAGTAAAAAGAAAGAGAAGAAGATAAACCCTAATTTTTTCTTTAAATTTTTTTTATTTTTTTAATTCTTTTCAAAACTTTTATAAACCGTCGGGAAAATATCAATTTGATGGTATCTGATAAGATTAAAAGTATACTGGAAAAACAAGGCTATCGCTTTGTTGGCAATCATTCGGCCTGCAAGATTTGTGAATGGACTAGGAAGAGTCTAGTCGATGAGGATGTTTGTTATAAACAGAAGTTTTATGGTGTCCAGTGCCATCAATGTTGTCAGATGACCTGTTCTGTCCATTGTGTCAACCGATGTGTCTTCTGTTGGCGTGATATTTCTTTGACAACAAGAAAAGATTTTGGCAAAAAGATTGATGAACCTAAAGAGATAATTGAAGGGTGTATTGAAGCACAAAGAAAACTTTTGACCGGATTTGGAGGTAATGAAAAAACAAATCCTAAAAAATATAAAGAAGCGCAGGATCCAAGATACTTTGCAGTAAGCCTTACAGGTGAACCTACACTTTATCCAAAACTAGATGGTTTGTTTTATGAGCTAAAAAAACAAAAGCGATGTTCTTTTTTAGTCACTAATGGCTTGTTCCCAAAGAGTTTAGAGAAATTAGATAACCTTCCTGTCCAATTATATGTTTCTGTTGATGCTCCAAACAAAAAGCTTTACGAAAAAATTGACAGACCTATAATAAATGATTCGTGGAAAAAGTTTAATCAAACTTTAGAATTGCTCCCAAATTTAGATACGCGGAAAGTTCTTAGGATTACTTTGATTAAAGATTTGAATATGACTGATGTTGAAGGGTATGCTAAACTTATCAAAAAAGCTGACCCTGATTTTGTTGAGGTCAAGGCTTACATGTGGGTAGGCCACTCTAAATTGAATCTAGAGTTAAGTAACATGCCTTTCCATGAAGATGTTGTTGGTTTTTCAGAAAAGATTTCAAAAGCCAGTGGATTAAGTATGATTGATGAAAAAGAGAACTCAAGAGTTACTTTATTATCCAACAATAATAAGGATAAAAAATTACCTTTTAATTAGATTCTTAATATTTTTCCTTCTGCTCCAGGGTTAATGACCAAAGTATTGCCAACCTTATCCCTCATAGAATCAGTTTCATGGAGATGTCCACAGATATGCACTATAGGTTTGAATTTTTCATCAAGTTTAGTATAAGTCTTACAGCCTGTATGGCCATGATAAGGTATGTAGTCAACTTTATTTCCATAAGGAGGCCCATGCGTTATCAATACAACTTTCTCTCCTTTCTTCACAGTTTTCATAAATTTATTGAAAAGTCTCTCAAATCCAGGATCTTCTCTTGAGAAACCACCACCCCCATAACCAAAGAAGCGGTAGTTCTCTAACTTATACGATCCTTTATGTATGAATAGCAGCCAAGGGAACTCATCAGCGAGTTCTTGTATCTGTTCTCTTGATTCATGGTTACCATGTATTATTAACATTGTTTTCTTAAGTTTCTTAAAATCAGCAACTATTTTTCTTAAATTATTACCAAAGTTAGAGATATCCCCTGCGCAGATTAGCAAGTCCACATTCTTTGCTTTTTCAAAAAGCCTTTTTATAGCTTTTTTATCGCCGTGTGTATCTGCAAATGCAAGTATTTTCATCTTGATATCTTCATAGAAATGAGTTTAAATACTTTTCTTTAAAAAAAATATAAAAAATAGATTAAAATAGAGCGTATACAAATGGCGATACTGCTGAGCTTTGTCCGAATATTATCAGGACACCTACAAATGCAAGCATCAGTATTATTGGCAATAGCCACCATTTCTTTCTTACTCTTAAAAATCTCCAAAATTCCATCAATATTCCTTGGTTTTTCATGTTATTTTCTTTATGTTCTTATTGTTTTTAAATTTAATCTTTTGCGTATTGCTCACTGTCCCACATATGTTGAGGGTTATCTTCTCTTTTTACTAAGAAGTTTTCTATAACAAGGTAGTCTATCCCTGTTCCCATCATACATCTGTAAGCATGTAATGGTTCATTGACTATCGGTTCTCCCCGGATGTTAAATGAAGTGTTAATGAGGATAGGAAGTCCACCCATTTTTTCAAATTCTTTTATTACTCCATGGTATCTCTTATTATGTTGTTTCCTTATTGTCTGTAATCTTCCTGATCCATCCACATGAGTTACAGACGGAATTTGAGAATGATATTTTTTCTTAATCGGATACACCATAAGCATAAAGTCTGTTGGAACAGGCACTGGTTCATCGCATTCAAAATAATTCTTTGCGTCTTCTTCTGGAACTACAGGTGCAAAAGGCCTGAATTTTTCTCTGTGTTTAACTTTTAGGTTTAGAATATCTTGCATTTCAGGATTGCACGCATTGGATAATATACTTCTTGAGCCTAAAGCCCTTGGTCCCCATTCCATCCTTCCCTGGAACCATCCGATTACGTTGTCTTTATGTATGAGTTCTGCTGTTTTCTTGATTAATTCTTCATCTGTTTTGAATTCTGTATATTTAACTTTGTAATCATCCAAGACTTTTCTTACTTGTTCGTTTGTAAACCCAGGCCCAAAATATGATGTTTCTTGGACGTCTGTTCTTTCATTTCCCAGAATAGTGTGATAGATATATTTTGCTGCTCCAATACTTGTTCCTCCATCTCCTGCAGCTGGTTGTATGTATATCTCTTTGAATGGTGTATTGCTTAGTATTTTCCCATTAGCTACAGAATTCAATGCGCATCCACCAGCCATACAGAGTTTATCGCATTTAGTTACTTCGTAAAGATGGTTGAGCATCTTAAAAATTGTCTCTTCTGTTACTCTTTGTAAGGTTGCAGCCATATCCTTATGATGTTGTGTTACTTCTGATTCAGGTTTTCTTATTGGTCCGAATAGTTTTATGAATTTCTTACTGGGCATTGTCATCTTATAATGGAAATCAAAGTATGACATGTCTAATGCGTAGCTTCCATCCTCTTTCACATCAATTATTTTTTTGAATTTCTCTAAATATCTTGGCCTTCCATACGGGCTTAAGCCCATCACTTTAAATTCTGAATTGTTCACACTCATACCCAAATGTGCTGTTACTGCGCTGTATAATAATCCTAAAGAGTGTGGGAAATCTATCTGTTTGAGTATTGTTATATTATTTCCTTTAGCATGCCCCATTGTTGTTGTAGCCCATTCTCCTACTCCATCGACTGTTAGTATTGCTGCTTCCTTAAATGGTGATGGTAAGTAAGAACTTGCTGCATGCGACATATGATGGTCAATAAACATTACACCTTTCTTATATTTGAGTTTCTTTTTGACAATAGATGGAACTCTAAGTTTTTCATTGATCCATGAAGGGATTGCTTTATAGAATGTTTTAAAGCTCCATGGGAACATTTCTATGTGTTGGTGTAATAGTCTTTCAAATTTAAGAAAAGGTTTTTCATAGAATCCTACATGATCTATCTGGTTTCCTGTTATTCCTGCTTCATTTAAACAGTAGTTTATTGCGTTGATAGGGAAGCTTGTATCATGTTTTTTTCTGGTGAATCTTTCTTCTTCAGCTGCAGCTATGATTTTTCCATCTTTTAGGATACATGCCGATGAATCGTGGTAAAAACAAGATATTCCTAGTACATACATTTTTTTACACCTTAAAATTGTCTATAATAATCTTCCTTAGGTTGGGTTCCTATCTTTTTATCTTTCCAATAGGTTTTTCCCTTAACCTTAAGTTCTAAAAACTTCTTGCCGAAGCATTTTGCTAGTAGTGAAGTTGCACCTACTCCTATGAAGTATACTGGTACTAATAATATGAAATTAACTACATTAGTTACATTATACCCAAAGTTCTTGAATCCATTTTTCAGACCCCTAACAAATAAGTTCACATTTTTCATTTTTCTTAGGTATTCCTTTTACTGCTGATCTTAAGAAGTACAATAAGAATATTGCAGAGATATATGTGTTGTAGTTTATAATTTGTTCAAAAGATGTGAATTTAGATAAAGCATAGAATAATATTGATGCGAATATTCCTAA
>CAZSMA010000101.1:932-4082 GCA_964608065.1 uncultured Methanosarcinales archaeon | reverse complement strand
GTTACCAAAAAATAAACTTATGACAAAAGCTATTAAAAATGAAGGAACAAATGGAATTCCAATCTTAATCAATATTTTCTTTACTTTTCCTTTCTTATAGAATTGGACTAATTTTCTAATCTGTTTTTTCTCTACACCTAAATCCTTAGGGCCACATATACGTTTTCCATTAACCTTGACGTCTTTAGCTATCCAGTCTCCTTCTGTTAATTCACTAGGCTTAACATACTTGAACATAGAGCTTTTTTCAACAGCTTTAACAAATACATAGATATAGAATGTAAACAATATGAATAGTCCTAATGTTAATAAAAGCATTCTTAAGAGATAGTCTTTGTTAAATAAAAGAAAGATAACTAACAATAAAAGTATTATTAAAGATAAAATTCTTAATTTTAAAATAATCTTTTTGTTAAAGATTTTTTTCCATTCTTTAACAAACTTTTTTTTATTAGATACTGCATAATACAAACTGTAAATTAAGCCATAGACTGCTCCTACAAACAAAGCATTTATGAAAAAACTTATTAATAATCCATTAGGGTTTATTTGTAATCCAATTAAAGCTCCTAAACCCATCAGCATCTTAGAATCTCCACCACCCCACTGGCCTGTGTAATACATCAAGTAGCCTAAAGCTAAGAATATCACAAATCCTAACAATCCTTCTATTATATAGCTGAAATCAAACTTTACTAAGGAAAATATCAATCTTCCTCCTAATCCAATGAATATTAAACTGTAATTCAGCCAGTCAGGAACCTCTCTTGTCTTAATGTCTGTATAAGACCCTATAACAAGTGCAATCAAAGCTATTATCAAGAGTATCATTAAGAATTTTTAATAATAAACATTATTTAATGTTTTCTGTTTTAAATTTATAAAAACATTTATATACTATTCATCACTCTATAACAGCGAAAATGCTTGATAAAGTAAAAATAGTAAAACCAGATGTAATTCCAAGACATGTAGCTTTAACTACAGACGGAAAGACAAGATGGGCAAAGATGAATAAGAAATCTTTAGAAGAAGCATACAGGCAGAGTTTAATCAATATAAAGGACACAATAAAAGAACAGGTTAAGCTTAAGATCCCTATAACTACATTTTATATCTTATCAACAAAGATAAAAGATTTTGAACCATTTTCAGAATTAGTTGATTTTTTGGTTATGTTCTTTAATGAACTGCCAAAGATGAAATTGGTTAAAAACAATAAGATAAAAATATCAGTATTAGGAAAATGGTATGATTTGCCAGGAAGAGTAGTTGATCCTATAAAGAGAGCATTAGATGAAACCAAAGAATATGACGACTATTTTGTAAATTTCTGTATAAATTATGACGGGCAGGAAGAGATAGTAGATGCATGCAAACTGATAGTAAGGCAGGTAAAAGCAGAAAAACTGGATATAGAATCTATTGACAAATCTTCAATAAAAGAAAACATATATACATCTTATTTTTTACCTCCAAATATTATAATAAAGAATGGGAAAAGGAAAAATTCTAACTTATTATTATGGGATAGTGTAGGGGGTTTTGTATATTATTCAAACAAGTTATGGCCTGATTTCAAAACAAAGCATTTCAAAGAAGCTATAAAAGAATTTCAAAAATCACTCTAATTCGTCCTGAGATATAGAATATTCTATTGAATCGTAGCTTTCACACCATATGCTATGGTGTTTCCATTCCAAATCTGCAGTTTCTGTTTTTATTTTTATGTCTTTGATGCTGTTGCATTTATCCATGTCAACAGTATATTCTCCATCTATTTCACCTATGGATTCTCCATCAAAGTATAATGTGCCTTTCACAGGCTCTTGTGTTTCTTTTATAAAAAATTTCATTGTTATGTCCTTTTCTTCCACTAACTTGTCTTTGTCAACCTTGAAGATAATATAATTAAGTCTGCAGTCTGAAGGAAAACTTTGCCAGGAATATTGTTCTCCATCTATTTCCAGGATTATTTGATGTTCTTTTTTACAGAAATCATCTGGTAGTTTTTTAAATCCTCCATCAGATGTTTCCCCTATAGATTTATCATCCAATAAAACACTGCCATCTAAAAGATCATTGCTTTCCTGATCTACAAAAACCACTTTTGGAGGATAAGAGTTTGCGTTTATATCGATAAATATAAGCAATATAAATATTAATAAGAATAATACTATTATGGTGATAATTTTTTTTCTGTTTAATATGAATTTTACTTTTTCTTTGTCTATCATTTGTTAAAATTTCTCCTTGAAATTTTAATTTTGAAAATAACGAAGTTTTATTTTCATTTTATTTTTGATAATTCATCAAATGTTTTTTCTTTTTCTTGCTCTTCTTTGGATTTTGGAGGCCACATCACGTATCCGTCTTCAGAGTAGGTTTCAGGAAATTTTTCTTCCTTTTTGAAAGGCTCTTCTTTCTTTACTTCAGTGCTTCCAAAAAGATCTAATGTTTTTTCTCTTTCTCCTTTTTTTTTTTCCTGCCTTTTTATGAAAATATCATGTTCTGTCAATCTTTTTTTCTTTTTTTCTTTTCTTCTGAATACTGCCAGTATTGGTCTAAAAACTTTTTTTAGCATATTCAATACTTTCATTTCTTCTATTCTTAACAGTCTGCTTACATATCTGTAATAGATGAAGGTAATAAAAAAAGCTAAGATTAAAGCAATAAAAAAGTATAACATGAATTTGTTTTCAACTCTTATTAAAACCCTAGTGAACATATAGCTAAGTTTAGAGAAAGAAGTGTCAGATATTACATTAAAGCTTATTTGACTTAACATCTATTAACCTCTTTTGTTTTGTTTTATTTAAATTTATTTGTTTCACAATCTTCACAAGGCTGTTCACAGCAGACTTGTCTTTTATTCTCATAATCAATATTCAAAGGAAGTATAAAATCATTTGCAGTGGATATAACAATGTTCAGTTCAACATCTTTGACTTTTGGATTACCTCTAAGATGATAGTTAACAATACCTTCTAATCTTTTAAGGTCAGTTGCAGTGAAGAATAAACATAGATTATGTCTGCCTGATGTTATCAAAGCATTGAGAAAAAAAGGGCAGTCTTTGAATGCATTGATTATTGAGGCTGTATCAGTTGCATTTACATCAACTTTAGCAAGGCTTAGATCAACTAATCT
>CAZSMA010000101.1:0-922 GCA_964608065.1 uncultured Methanosarcinales archaeon | reverse complement strand
ATTAGATAGGATTCCTTTTTGCTGCAGTTTTCTTATTCTTGCTCCAACTGATGGCTGTGATATTTTTATTTTTTTAGCAATATCTTCCTGAGAAATATTTTGGTTATTTTGTATTAAAGATAATATAGTGTTGTCTCTGTCATCTAATCCAAGCTTTTCATTAAAATGTATCTTTTTCTTGAATTCTTCAAGTTTTTTGAAGGTTATTTCTTTAGACATCTTCCTATATTTTAGTTAAAATCAGTTAATATTTATATACTTTTCCTTTTATTTATAGCTTTTGTTGTTGTTTTACTTATATTTTATAGTGATTATCTTTATATATTCCTTAGTATGCTTATATTTCAAAGGTGATATTAAATGAGAAAAACAATTATATCTTTGATAGCAACATTGATGATACCTTCTGTTTTAGCAGACAACGGATCAGAGTGTGGTTACGGAATGATGGGTAGTGGAATGGGGTTTTATGGAATTTTATGGTGGATTTTAGTAGCATTTGTTTTTGCTATAATATTCTGGAGTACGTATAAGTGGATTATAGGCAATAAGAAGAAGACTAAGAGGTGAAATCAATGAAACAAAAAACAATAACAAAAAATATGTTGGTCGGAGATGTTGTCAAAAAACATCCTGAAGTTGTTGAAACAATGCTGGAAAATGGAATGCATTGTGTAGGATGCCATATTGCTACATGGGAAACATTAGAACAAGCTGCTCAAGGTCATGGTATTGATATTAATAATTTATTGAAAGAATTGAATAAAAAGATTAAAACATAAACAGCCTTGGGTTTAGAACCTCTTTTATCCTAAGGCTGTTTATATTCATGCCTCAACTAAATGGTGTTTGCAGGTCGCTTAGGGTTGCTTGCAAACACCTTTTATTATGAAAAACAAAAAATATTATAAAGGTGAAAACA
>CAZSMA010000100.1:0-4184 GCA_964608065.1 uncultured Methanosarcinales archaeon | reverse complement strand
CTTAACTCTATCTATTGTTACGGTTAGTCCAGCTTTTCCGGATTTTACAAAAGGAAGTTTTTGTTTGAGAGAATTTCTGAAAGTTGCCTTGTTCAGCGTATAGATGCCGAATCTTGAATAGACAACGTTATCTTCCAGTTCTTTTCCAGATTTTTCTGTGATTATTAAAGGGGTTGCGTCTATGCAGCCAGCTGTATGTTTTAATTCATCTATTGACTCATGATTTAGAGAATTTGCATCAGTAATTATTTTTATCAGGATTATTTTTTCTTCTTTTCTTGCAAGTAGGTCAAAACATCTGGTTACATTCTTGATTGTAAAGCCTTCTTTCAATAGCATCAAGCTTGTTTCTTCCAGCAGGTTTTTTTTCATTTTTTCTTGCAGATTATGAAGTAATGGTCTTTATGGTATGGCTCTAAATCTGTTATGCTTATTATTTTCAGTTTTTTCTCTAACTCTTTTTTAACTTGTTTAAGAACCTCTTCTTTTGCTTTTATTGAGTCTATGCTTTTTGTCTTCAGAGCGATTATAGAATATCCGCCATCTTTTAAAAACCTTTGGATATTTTTCAGGAAGATCTGTACCTGATCCTTTTGGGTTATGTCCTGGTAGATTATATCTGATTTTACAACTTTATCCTTGTATTCTTCTGGATTTTTGGCATCGAATAGCATAGCAGTCATGTTCTCATGCTTCACACACACTTCCAGCAGTTTTCTCACAACATCTGGTGATATATCCAGGCAGAATACGAATCCCTCTTCGCCTACTTTTTCAGAAATTAATTCAGGAGTCACCCCATGAGATGCTCCCAGGTAAAGGACTATATCTTTCTTCTTTATCGGAACTTTTACTTTCTTCTTTATTGCTGCTTCTAGTTTGCTTACCATAAACCTTATGTTTAAAGTTATATTTATAAAGGTTATATATTCTTTCGAAAATAATCTTTTTTTGATGCTATAGAAATCTTTGAGGCTAGCTGTCTAGCAGCTTTCCCTTTATTCTCTGCTTTTTGTATGGATTTATGTTCAAATATGACACCATGTTTCGGCGCTTTGGTTCCTTCTTTCAGATGCCTGAATAATGCTGCTTCTGCTCCTAAGACTTGTATCTTTGATGATGCCATGAATGCTAATTTCTTCAGGCTTCCTGCTTCTGTTATCAGTTTTGCTGTTAATTCTTCTCCAAGTATTTTTGTTGTTTCTGGAGCTATTTTTTTCACTATTTTTTTGTATGAATCATCTTCTTTCCTGAATAATTTTATTACTTGTTTATCTTCAGATATGTTCTTAAGTTTCTCTTTAGTCTCTTTAAGATTCAGTTCTCTTAATTTTTTTAATATTTGTTTCATCTTTGTCAGAACTCACCTATGTTTCTCTGATTTGATGCGTTCATGACCTAATTCTTTTTTTAATTTTAGGTATTTGATATGTTTTTCCTTCTCTTTCAAGAATCTATTTATATCCAATCCATGTTTACTTAGGATCTTTGAAGCATGCTCTCCGCCTAAAAAATGAGGCATAATTATGTAAGTTGCACCTTTATCATACAGTTCTATTGCCCTATCAATTCTATGAGAAACAACAATTATGATTGTTTTTTTATTAGACTCTCTAATTTTATGAATTAATAAACAATTTGTATCAAAATTTGGTATTGTTGAAATTACCATCTTCGCTTTTGAAAAATTTAATTTATCTAATAATTCAGAATCGCTAGCGTCACCATATCTGCAATCGATCCTTTCTTTTGCCAGATCAATTATAATTTCTGGATTATAATCCACAACTAAAAACTTCTTTTTTATTTTTTTAAGAGAATCTAGCAAATCATAACCTATATTATCGCATCCAAAAAGTATAATATCATATACCTTGTGCTTATGATATCTGTGTTCATCAACTTTTTTACCCCTTCTTTCGAATACCCCTAAATATTTTGATAAATAATTATATAGTTTATCTGCATGAAGTATCATATAAGCAGATCCAGCAATGGTTATTAAACCAACAGCGGTTATAAAAGATAAAATCTCATTTGTTAGATGTCCAACTTTGACTCCTAAAGCGATAAGAATTAAAGAAAACTCACTTATTTGTGCTACAGTCAATCCTGCTAAGAAACTATTTCTTTTAGTATATCCAAGCAACCCCATTAATACCATTACTATCAGAGGATTTCCAACCAATATAAATGCTGAAAATATTATTATCGGGATTATATATGACGTTATGTCAACGAAACTCATCTGGGAGCCCAATAATATAAAGAATAAAACAATAAAAAAATCCCGTAATGGTTTCATTTTAGACTCAATTTCGTAACGATATGGAGATAACGCCAGTGTAACACCTGCTAACAATGCTCCAATTTCCATTGAAAAGTTTAAATAATAAAAAAGAGAAGCTAGTACCAAACACCAACCAATTGAAAACAATAATAAAAATTCCTGTGATCTCGCAATGACTTTAGTTATACGGGGCAATATGTAAATCCCTATTAAAAACAATAGCACTAACAAACTAGATCCTCTTAAAATTGTTCCAAAAAATAAAATATTAAAACTGAATCCATTTGGGATTGATGAAATGGCTATTAATATTAGTATGACAATTAAATCCTGAATGATTAAAAATCCAATAGCAATTTTTCCGTATAATGTTTCTGTATCTCCTTTATCTGATAGAAGCTTCATAATGATTATAGTACTGCTAAATGTCAAAGCAATAGCAACATATACTGACACTATCGTAGAAAAACCTAATAATTTAGATATGAAAAACCCAATTAGGGAAGTGAATATAACTTGGCCGATTCCTGTAACTAAAGAGACTTTACCTACTTCTTTAATAATTTTAGGGCTTAAGCTTAAACCAACAATAAAAAGAAGTAATGCAACACCAATATGTGAAAAAATAGCTATAGTCTCTGTTGAATGAATAATATTAATAAGGTAAGGTCCGACTATTATTCCTGTAATAATATAGCTAATTATTAAAGGTTGTTTCAAGAACCTCATTATTCCTGCAATTAAAACAGCTACACAAATAATTATGCTTAGTTCTATAAATATATCCCCTGCCATCTTTCACCTTTTTATTAATAATTTTGTAACAAATCAATTAAGCTACTTGGCGTAACAACGCCTATAACTTTTTTATTTTTATTTAAAACAGGAATATAATTAAAACCTTCTTTGCATATTAAATTGATTAACTTATTTATAGGTGTATCAAGTTTTACTGTAGACCTGTGTTTGTTTACCAATTCTTTAGCCTTTTTATACAAAAATTCTCTTCTGTAACCAATATTCAAAATATTTGTAAGAGGTTCATATTTTACTTGATACAAAAACAGTTTAATTATATCCTCATCGCTAATCTCCCCTACAAATTCCTTATTTTTTGTAACCACTATACAAACGTTTGTATCCTCTTTTTTTAGCTTCTTTATTATTGTGTTTACATCATCATCTTGATAAAGAAAGACTGGTTTTATCATAGCATCTTTTGCAGTCAGCTTTTTTATCTCTTCAGTTTCAGAGATCAATATAGAATGCTCTTTTCTTAGTTTTTTCATGGGGTTTATTGATTTCATTTGCTTTTTATAATCTTATAAATTTGATTATATTTTTTTGCACAATTTTTCTTTTATTTCTAAAGTTTATAACCCATTAAACATTTATTAAACTTCCTTTTTGTTTGTTATGCAACATTTTGATTTTCCCAATCTGATATGTTCATAATATTTTCTGTTTGGTTTAATAAAATTCTCTAAATTCATCTTAAAAATTAGTTTTTCTATAGGTGATTAGTTTTTTAATTTCAAATGCTATGAATCCGACGCTTCCTAAAGCAGTTACTTTTACCCAATCAATTAGATCTAATGGAACTAATTTGAAGGCTATATTGAGAGGGGTATGTACCGCAATTATTTGTAATATTATTGAAATGCTCACAGCACCTACCAGCCATTTATTTGAAAAAATTCCTATTTTGAATACGCTTTGCTTATCTGTTCTACAACTGAATACAAAAAGCATTTGAAATAGTATAGATGTTGTTAAAACCATGGTTCTAGCCTTACTAGGGCTGTTAAAATCCAACAAATCAACACCATTAGCTATATCAAAAGGCATGCCTATGAAAAAGGCTATCAAGCTAGTTAAAAAGGCTAAAAATCCT
>CAZSMA010000099.1:0-4228 GCA_964608065.1 uncultured Methanosarcinales archaeon | reverse complement strand
GAATTAAAGCTGTTCTAGAAGAAGATAAAAAAGAATAAAGAAAATTTATTTTTTCTTTTGATATAATGGTGTTAGTAGTTGGTCTGCTCTTTTTTCTATGTCTTCAGGTGTTCTTTTTTTGATTCTTTCGTGCTGTATGATACTTAATTTGTATAGATTACCTGCTAAGCCACCAACGTATTTTTCGAACTCATCCTTACAGTATTTTAAACATAGTAAGATGTCCATCGCTAGGTGCTGTTCTGGCAAGTTATAGTGATTTTTTCTAAAGTCTTTTACAAATGTTTGGTTAAGGAATGATTTATCTTGGACCAGTCCTTCTAGTTTACTTGCTTTTATATCTCCTAAGTTATAGGATTCTATTGCTCTTGTAGCAACAGCATATGCGAAGCCTTTTATGTCTGTGTATGTGAAATCATCTTCAGATAATTTATTTTTACGTATTTTTTTCTCTACCATGAATTCGTTTGTGATGAAAGGTTTTCCTCCGCTTATAGGATATACTCCTACTTTTGTTTCTAGTTTTTGTTTTCTTCTTAGGGCTCTTTCTCTTTGTTTGATTTCTTTCTTTTTATATCTCATTTCTTTTTTCCATTTTTGATGTCTGTTGCTAACCCCATTGATGAATTCTTCTTCCCAATCGACATAATCTTCAGGATTATAATATTTTGGGCTTGCATGTGCATGTCTTTTGTGTTGTTCGTATAAATGCACTGTAGAATCTGAAGGTGCTGCTGTCATTCCTTCAACATCATTTATAACATGTGCTTCTTCGAATGGTCTTCCATCAGTATCATAAATTGGCAATATGTTATCAATCTCGTTTATTGGAATTTTTCTTTCCCTTATCCTTACATTATCTCGATTAAAAAAATATTGATCATCACTTCCTGAAATTTTTTTTGTCATTTTTATTCAACTCCAAAATGTTTTAATGGGTTTTTCGCTTTTTCTAACCACTCTTGTGTTTTTTTATCATATTCACTTAGTGATTCATATAGCTTTAATTTTTTATCTTTAATATCTGTAAATTTTTCCTGAAATTTTATTTTACCTTCTTCAGTTAACCATCCAGAAATTGGTCCCTCAAGTAGAGTTTCATAGGAGTGTATTTGCTCTATAGCTTGTAAATATTCTTGATATTCTGTAGATGAACGTTTTTCTAATTGAAAACATTGTGCCTTAGACTTACAATATGTGTAGTTTACTATAACTGATCCTGCTAATAGTCCAGCAAGACCCATAACAAGCATTCCTTTATTTTTCATTTTTCACCACCGGTGTTATAACCTTTTTGGAAAGAACTAGTATATAAACCTTTCGTTTTGTAACTACTGAGAAGTAGTTATTCTTTCTTCTTGAACACTTCTGTAATGAAGATATAGACAGCTATAACAAAGAAAGCACCGAATAAGAACCACATAGCATAATTAGGCTGAGCCTGTACTACCTGTTGAACAGCTTCTGGAGCTGCTGCGAAAGCCTCTTGAGAAGCTGATTCTACCATATCTCTCCCACCACCCACAGCAATCTCCTGTGCAGCCATCATCTTCTCAGGACCAGCTAAACCACCTGGTTTCATAAAATAGTTCTGATAAACATGTATAGCACCAGATGCTGCCAAAGCAAGCAGAGCTACAGGCAATATGCTTTTCAGCTTAGTCTTTATCCTCATGCTTTTAGGAGCTATGACTATGATCTTTTTGGCAACAGTATATACATTCACCTTATTTCCTTTATCACTCCAGTAAAAGTCCTTCACCTCAATAAGATCATGTTTCAAAAGAAGCTGAACATTATAATGTACTGTAGAAGCAGGAATATCTAATTTCTTTGCGATGTCATTCTCTGCTGCATCCTGCTCGCTAAGGAAATCAAGAATCGTTCTAGAAGTATCATTGCTTATCACATTTGCTAATTCTTTAGCCTTCTTATCTTCCAATGAAACCAGGATAAATTTTTCAGTTGCCATGTTAATTTATTAGAATAAATCGTTTATAAACCTTGTTTAAGCTTCTAAATCAGTTGAAACTATTATTTTAAAATGTTTATTTTCCAAAATCTATTGATTGTAAAATTTTGTTTATCGCTATGTTTAAATGTTCTTTCTTTTCTATTTCCATTATTCCTTTCATTTTTCTTAATTGGTTAAATCTTTTAAAATATTCTTCCTCAAAATATTTTGTATGAATTTTTTTCTTTTTTCTTCTCCTATAGTCTTTTGACAGTGTCACTAAGTCTTCATTTTCTATATGCAGTAATTCATGCACCATAATGCTTTGTACAACCTGCTTTCTTAATGCTTCATTTTTTATTTTTTGTAATTCTTGATTGATAAATATTTTAAACTCAGATGGTTTTGTTCTTTTTTTCTTTATTTTTGGGTTTTTCCCTAGAAGGAGTGCTTCAGGGTCAAAGTCAATTTTTTGTTCTATTTTGGCTTTGATAAAACCTAAAGATTTTTTACTCATCTTCTTGTATTCTGCCAATATAACTTTTTTATCTAATTTTGGGAATGGTTGTCTTATTTCATCCAGCCATAGCATACATTCTTCAATCATTTTTATTCCAATATTTCTTTTATTTTGTTTACGAAGTTTATAGAATCTTCTTTTGCCAAGTTAGCTAATGATTTTTCAAAATTAGTTGATGTACCATAACTTGCTCGTTCTCTTAAACTCTGTGTTTCTCGGAATTGTTCAACATTGGCTTTGCTAATTTTACCTAATATTTCGATATGTTCTTTTTCTAAGAGTTTAGTTTTATGATAATAATGTACAATAATTCCGCATAGGGTGGCAAGATGAGATTTTGATTTGTAATCTAAATTGGCTAATAATGCTAAAGCAGCATGGTAAACTGCATAATAATAGCTTATGGCAACCCAGTCGTAAAATGTTCTTTTTGGAAACTTTTCTTTAATAATATTTTGATGTAAACCATTGATTAAAGTAGCAAAGTCTAGATTATGGTCTGATTTTTCTAAATGTCTTTTTATCCATTTTTTGCCGTCTATTTCAATGATTATTTTTTTCTGGACAAAACTTTTCAGTTCCTTTTCTGCTGTGCTTGGCTGTTCTAGCCATTCTTTGATCTTTTTCTCTTTATACATTAAAAAATCTCCCTAGCAGTTTAAAATATAAATCAAATCCTGATAGCACGATTACATTTTCTCTGATATCTTTCATGAATTCATTTTCCCTATTTAATATTTTTTCTTCAAATTCTTTATAATGTAGACTTATAGGTTGAATATTGGCTAATGTTCTTCCTTTTATTGTATTTGCGGAATTTTCCACATCTTTGATCATTTTGTTATCGACCCTTTGGAAAATTAGTAATATATCTAAATCACTTCGTGAAGTATATTTTTTAGAAGCATAAGAGCCAAATATAAGGGCGATTAAAGGTTTTTCTTTTAAATCTTCTAGGAAGGAGTCGATAGCATGTTTGATGTCTGAAGGTAATTTGTATAGTCTGTATAGTTCTACTTCTTGCAATAGAGGGTAAAGTTTCTGATTTTTAAAATTTAAGTTGCAGATTTTAAGATTTCCTCTTTTTTTAGAAATTATTATTTTATTTTTTTCTCCTTTTTTAATGTGTTTTGCTACATTTGGTAAAGTTAAATTTGCTAATCTGCAAATCTCTCTTAAGTGTAGCCCTTCTTTGTTTTTATAGAGCAATTCATAAATCTTTCTTTCTCCATCTGATAACATGATATATTTAATATATCAATTGATATATAAAGGTTTTCATCTTTCATGCTACTAGAATTGCCGGCTTCCCAGGCATTGCCTGTTTTGCCTTATGTTCTTTGCTTTTTTCAGCCTGGATTATAACAACTTTTGTTTTGAATTCTTTCTCTATGAATGTTTTAGATTCTTCCAATGCTTTGAGTTCTTCTTTTTGTGAGATCACAATTTTTGGCATTCTTGAAGGATTCTTCACCAACATTGGAATCATTTTGCCGACATCTTTTTCATGGCCTTTTACCATGCAGGCTTTTATTATTTCCCCTATATTCCTGGTTTTCTCCATTTGTTGTTTCAGTTTCTTAAAGAAAGCGTATTTCCATTCTTCTGGTATAAACAATTCCAATTTCTTTGCCTGTTTTAGTTTTGCTAAATGTAATACCGAGATTATATCTGCCCTTAGATTATCGACTATATCATCTTGGTATTCTGCTTTTTCGCTTATCAGTTTTTCATTATGTTTTGGCCATTCCACA
>CAZSMA010000098.1:0-4255 GCA_964608065.1 uncultured Methanosarcinales archaeon | reverse complement strand
CTGCTATATTCTTAGCAGTAGGGGTTTATAATTCTTTAGATTTGGGACAAACCCGGTAATACTAATAAAAACAAAAACTATTTATACTCTATATAATTAAATAAATACTAAATAATAACCAAAAGGGTGGTAATATATGAAAAAATCAATATTTTTCATTGCTATATTATTAATATCAGCATCTTTAGTTCTTAGCGGTTGTACTGGAAATATAACTGGAAAGGTAATAGAAGAGATAGATGAAGAACCTGAATGCATTCCTTCTAAAGAAGTATGTGATAATAAAGATAATGATTGCAATGGAATCATTAATGATAATTTAATCAGAACATGCGGACTTTCTAATGTTGGAGAATGCAAATTCGGAACTTCAACATGCCCAGATGGAACATGGGATAAATGTCAGGGAAACATTGATCCAATGGAAGAAATCTGTGATAATGTAGATAACGACTGCGACGGTGTTATAGATGAAAACTGCCCTTGTAATACTGGTGAAACATTAGAATGCGGCATTGATATAGGTGTATGTTCTATAGGGGTCCAAAAATGCATTGCAGCTAGATGGAGCGAATGTATAGGCTCAGTAACACCTACTGCAGAAACCTGTGACAGCAAAGACAACGACTGCGATGGTATAATAGACAATAACATAGTAACTGCTTGCAGCCGTGATTCAGAATGTGGAGCAGATGCATTGGAAGGAGATACATTTTGCAGAGAAGATGGAAATGTACACAGAACCTATAGGGATTACACATGTATCAATCCAGGAGGGTGTTTATCTTATTGCACATGGGATGACTATGATAGGGTCTATAAAGAATGTGGATCAGGTTGTGAAGAAGGCAACTGCATTTAATTTTCTTTTTTCTTTTTTCTTTTTAATTAACTTTTTATATACTAACCTTATTCTGAAAGCATAATGATATCAATAGTTTTAATAGAACCAGAAATAGCAGGAAACATAGGATTTATAGCCAGAGCAATGAAAAACTTCGGATTAAAAGACTTAATCCTAATAAATCCAAAATGCAAACTAGATAAAGAAGATTTATGGTATGCAAAACACTCTAAAGATATTGTAAAGAAAGCCAAAATAAAAACTGTTTCTTATCTAAAAAACTTTGATTATCTGATTGGAACTACAGCTAGCATAGGCTATTCAGATTATAATATCCCGCGTTCACCCTTGACACCAAAACAATTAGCAGAAGAATTACCAAAACTAAAAAGCAAAAAGATAGCTTTAATCTTTGGAAGAGAAGGCATTGGATTAAAAAACAATGAAATACAGATGTGCGATATTATTGTTGCAATACCAACCTCAATAAAATACAAGACAATGAACATAAGCCATGCAGCATCTATCATATTCTATGAAATATTCCAATCACAGAACAAAAAGAAGATCACAGACCACATTACACCAGCTTCAAAAATAGACCAACAAGTAACATACAACCTTATAAAAAAATTATGCGACCAAGTTGAATTTTCAACTGTTAATAAAAAAAAAACCCAGCTTAATGTTTGGAAACGAATCTTAGGAAAAAGTTTTTTAACAAAAAGAGAAACATTTGCTATGATTGGTTTTTTTAAAAAATTCTTAAAAAAATGAAAATAAAAAACATTATATTCGATCTTTCAGGAGTGCTTATAGACGATGTTTTTGTAGTTTATTCCTCTTATATGCACGTATTCAGATTACACAAAGTAAAAGAAATAACATTAGAGCAGTTCAAAGATGAATTTGTCTTACCTTATTATCATTTTATGAACAAATATCTCCCAGATACAGATGTTGCTCAGCTAAAAAAAGAATATTATGAACATTATAATAAACAGAATCATAAATTAAAAACATTCAAAGAAACAAAAGAAACGTTAGAATTCCTTAATGCAAATAAAATCAATGCTATTGTCCTAAGCGCAAAAAACCAGTTATTTGTAGAAAAAGATTTAGAAGAAAACAATCTAAAACAATTCTTCACAGCTATTTACGGCTCTGTAAAAAACAAATCTGAAGTCATAAATGAAATTCTAAAAAAACATAACTTTAATCCAGAAGAAACAGCATATGTTGGAGACATGCAGCATGATATTGATGCAGGAAAAAAAGGTAACGTAAAGACAATTGCAATCTTGACTGGTTATCAATCAAAATCAATGTTAGAAAAATCTAACCCAGACTTTATAATAAACAATTTAGAAGAATTAAAAATATTAATACAATCTGCTTCTTAACCTTTTTGCAGCTTTCTTCAGCTTCTTGCACTCATAAACCATGTCTTGTACTGCATCTTTAAAATTGTCATCAATCTTAGCTCCTATCCCTAGCTTCTTCTCAAACTCTTCAATCTTTTCATCAGTAAAATTCTCTTTAAAATAACCTTTGAATGGAATTAAAGCTTTTGTAAACTCTTCCACTTTTTTTTTTAATTCTTTATCCATTGTTAACCTCTTTTATCTAGATATTCTTTGACTCTTTTATCACCAGTTGGCTTTGCTTTAGCTCCTAACCCATAATATATCTTCTCAACAGTCTTACCCCAGCTGTAGTCTCCTTCCTCTTTCCTTATTTCAATAACTTTTATTTCTTCTAAATCAACACCTTTTTTTAAATGATAATAAATGCTTCTCATAGTAACTGGCGGATAAACTGCTTTATATATCTTATAGATATCATAACCATAACCTTTTTTTATAAAGAAGAGTATTTCAATTACGTTTTTTCTTATATCTGATTTAACAGGACGACCTTTTGGCATGCTTAAAAATCCTCCGGATTTTTGGCACCCTGAAAATGCTTTGCATTTTCATGGTTTTTAATCAATACTTATTTTCAATATAGAAAGTAATTGAAGTATTTAAAGGTTACGAAAATACTTTTTGTATTTTTGGAACCTTGAAAAACGAAGTTTTTCATTGTTTGTTGTTTTAAATAAAACCCAAACCTATTTAAACAATAAATTTCTACAAAAAACACTATGAAAAACATTAAAGAAAAACTGTTATCAATCGCAATAGCAATAATCTTAACATTCTTCATAGCATATGGTATTAATACTTTCTATAAGAATCCAGAATGGGAAGATTTCTGTGATGAAAAAACAATAGTCAAACCAAATATTACAGAGCAAGAATGTTTAGATACTGGTGGAAAATGGACAGAAGAAAGATTTCCAAGGCCAGTAGAAGGTCAACCTGAAGTAACTGGTTATTGTGACCAACAGTATACTTGCAGACAAGAATACGAAGATTCAAGAGAAGCATACAACAGGATTGTCTTCATAATATCAGGAATATTAGGATTAATTGCAGTAATCATAGGTGGAATTGTATTAAAACTGGAATCAGTCTCTGCAGGAATCATGGGTGGAGGTATTCTAACAATAATCTACGGCACATTACGCTACTGGGGACATTTAGAAGACATCGGAAGATTCATAATCCTAGGACTTATTTTAGTAGTTCTCATATTTATTGGTTATAAATATTTGAAGAAATGAAATCCCTCTTTATCTTATCAGGACCAAACTATGACTTAGCAAAAGAAGAAGTCCTAGCTTTAATTAAGTCTAAAAAATATAAATTAAATAAAAATCATTTAATCATTGAATCAACAAAAAAAGAGATTGAATTCTTATCGAAAAGACTAGCTTTCACACATGAAATACATTACAACAACAAAATAATAAAAATAAAAAAAAATTATCAAACAAGAAAACCTCATCTAAGACCTCAACTTCACCCTTCTTCATTAAACCCAAAACTTGCTAAAGCTTTAATCAACTTAACTGGAATAAAAAAAGGTATTTTATTGGATCCATTCTGCGGCTCAGGAGGAATATTAATAGAAGCAGCTTTAATGAATTTAAAACCAATTGGCTATGATATAGATGAAGTCATGCTTCGTAGAGCTATAATCAACCTAACACACTATAAAATCAAAAACTTTGAACTAAAACTAAAAGATGCTACAAAATTAAAAAATAAGTTTAACTATATTGTAACTGACTTACCTTATGGAAAAAACACTAAAACTAAAGACTTAAACAAACTTTACTTATCTTTCTTAAAAAACTTAAAAAAAATATTAATAAAAAAAAGCGTAATTGTTTTCCCAGACTTTATTAACTATAAATCATTAATAAAAAAAAGTAAATTAAAAATAGAGAAAGAATCCTCTTATTATTTACATAAAAGTTTAACTAAGAAGATAGTAATAATAAAGAAATAAAAAAAAAAAAAA
>CAZSMA010000097.1:0-4350 GCA_964608065.1 uncultured Methanosarcinales archaeon | reverse complement strand
ATGATGGAGAGGGTGGTGGTCAAGAACTATATACTAAAATCTTATCCCAAGCAGATAATAGTGGAAATGCTTATGGATATACTACAACTAATTTGGGTTTTATTTATTATAGTAATACAGATGTTTTGGACAATGTGCCTGATGGCACCCACGATATGGGTAGTTGGGGAGTTACATCTGATGGTTTTAATGCTCTTGATTATATAAAAGATGAATTTGATTGGATAAAATCACAAACGGGTTGGAGTAGGCCACAAGTTCAGATTAAATGGCCTTCCGGAAGTTGGCCAGGTACTGATGGGAATGTTATTTATCTTCCAGACAAAGCTACATGGTCCTGGTACAGAGAAGTTCTCCTTCATGAATATGGTCATGATGTAATGTATGCTTTATATGGGTATTTTCCTTCTGGAACTGGTCCTGATCCACACGATCCAAATGATCAGTCATCTCTAGGTTTTGCAATGACAGAAGGATGGGCAGAATTTATGCAGAGTGTAGTTGATAATGACCAAACTGACTTACAGTGGGTGAATTGTGGAGAAAGTGGAAGTTGGGGGGATATAGAAAGTAATACTTGGCATTACAATACAAATTGCGAAAACGATTGGAATGGGGATATAATCGAAGGTGCTGTGGCAAGCATTTTCTGGGATATATTTGATCCAAGCAATGATGATAATGTTAATGAAGGGTTTGGTGAAATATTTACAATTTTAAGGTACGATAAGCCTAATAATATAAATGATTTTTGGACTGATTGGTTCAGTAGAAACTACAATCATGAAAGTGAGATGATAGATATATATGTTGATCACGGCATAGATAAAAGAAAAGATCCAGGAGAACTTTGTTCTTCTGATGATGTGTGTAAATCATCTTTTTGTGAAGGCTCATCATCTTATTCAGCAAGGTGTTGTTCATCATCCCCACCTTCAGATGGTTGGTATGGTGGTGGCGATAGTGGTATTTGTACATGGAATGATCCAGCATCTTATTATAGGGATTATTATTGTACAGGTAGTGGGGGTAATGGTTATGAAACTACAGATTCAAAAGACTGTGACAATTCAGATGGTTGGTATAATTATGGTGATTATGGTCCTGGCTGCTCTAATATGAATGATCCTACAGCACAGAATAGAGACTATTATGTGATAACTAACAGTAATAGTTGTAGTTATGGAACATGTGAAACTAATGACTGTGATAGTTCAGATGGATGGTATGGTGGAAGCAACACACAGACTGCAACTTGTGGGTCTCAAGATGATGATGCTACCTCATATCAAAGAGATTACTATGTAAATTCAGTTGGTTCATGCGCATATACAACTACTAATTGTGACATAAAGGATTGTGACAGTTCAGATGGTTGGTATGGTGGTGGAAATACAGGTGGTTGTGGTAATGACCCTAGCTCTTATTGGAGAGATTATTATGTAAGCAGCAATTCAAATATATGTACTTATACAACAAGCTGTAGCGGAACAAATTATAAAGATTGTGACAGCAGCGATATTTGTTCAAATACCTGCAATGGTAATACGGTTGTTTCTTATAAGGATTATTATGTAATTTCAAATAGTAACACTTGTACTTCTAATTGGGGTTCAACTGTTGAAGTTTGCCAAGTGTCATGTGAAAATGGTGCTTGTACAGATGCATGCACACCAGGAGAAACAAGATCATGTCCAAAACAAAGTGGTGTTTGTTCAGGTTCTTATGAAACTTGTATTGATGGAGAATGGCCTGGTTGTGATGATTTAACATATGAAGCTTGGAATGTAAATTATGAAAATCCTGAAGTAACTTGTGATAATATTGATAATGATTGTGATGGTAGTACAGATGAAGGTTTTACAAATGAAAATTGTCAATATGTTTGTCAAAATAGTGGTCATACTTGGACTGCAAATGGCGGAAGCTTAAATTGCTGTGGTAATGATGCTTTAGAAGATAGTCCATACCAAGCTAATGAAAATACGCCTGTAGATTATTGTGGAGATGGAAATGATAATGATTGTGATGGTGACATAGATTTAGGTGATAGTGATTGTGGTACTGCTTGTGACAGTACCTCATACACTTCTTGCGGAAGTGCTTATTCTATGAGTGATGGCGAAACAAAAGCAGATATGTGTAGTGATAATCAATATTATAAAATTACTACAGACAGAATTTGTAATATAACTTGGACTTTAGACCCAGATGTAGCTGATTTTGATTTATACACAAACGCAATTTCAGGTATTTGTACAAATACTACTAATTGGGATTGTAGACCTTATTTTGGTGGAGATTCAATAGAAGTGTGTGGACATGAATCTTTACTGCCAGGAACTTATTATGCTTATGTAAATAAGTATACTGGAACTGGTTCTTATAGTATTAATGTAACTTTTGATTGTACTGACTGTGTAGATGATGATGGAGATGGTTATGGAAATCCTGGAAGTGCTTCTTGTCCTTATGGTGCTGAAGAAGATTGTGATGATAATAATGAAACTATCTATCCTGGAGCAACTGAAGTTTGTAATGAAATAGATGATGATTGTGATGGTTCAGTTGATGAAGATTGTCCATGCCAAGAGATTAGCAATGGAGATTTTATTTATGATAGTGTGGAATTGGATGGAGATTGTATATATGATATACCTGCTGGGCTGGGGGTTGATGTAAATAATATTACTATTGACTGCAATGGCGCAACTATTATCGGAGATAATTCTGATAATGGAATATTTTTCTTTGATGTAAACAATGTTACGGTACAGAATTGTATTATTAAGAATTATATTTATGGTATTGTCTTAGATGGTGGTAGTAATAACATTTTGAGGAATAATGAAATTTTCGGTAATGATTATGAAGCAATACTCTTGAGTGACTCTAATGGAAATAATATCGAAAAAAATAATGCTTCAGGAAGTGCGGTTGGAATTTACTTGTATAATTCAACTAATAACACAGTAAATAATAACGCATGTTTAAATAACACTGGTGATGGTATTTTACTATATCGTGGATCAAAATTCAATAATGTCTCTGATAATTATCTCTATGACAATAATTATGGTATAAGATTGCATACATCTTCTAACAACAACACTCTTTTAAACAATAAACTAAACTATAATACATATGGGATCTACATCTATACATCAAACAGCAGCCTAATAGATAACAATTTAATGTTAAATAATGATAGGGGAGTATATTCCTACAAAGGATCCTACAACATAATAATTAATAATGATATTTTAAATAATACTAATAATGGATTGGAGATTACATGGAGTTCTACGATGAATACTATCTTAAAAAATAATATTTCAGGAAATATTCAAAACGGCATTTATTTAACATGGTCATCAGATATGAATATAGTAACTGATAATTGGATTGCTGGTAGTGATAATGGTGTTAGATCTGCATTTGCACATTATAATAATTTTACTAATAATAGTTTAATGGAAAACAACTATGGATTTTATCTAAGCTCTTCTAATGATAATAACATCTGGCTGAATGATGTTTATGATATTAACAATGAATGGAGAGAAGAATATAATAACTACTGCATAGATGGTCAAGACAACAATTATTACAATGGAGCCACAGGACCAGGTTGTGGTTTCCAATATAATATTAGTTTATTACAGGGCTGGAATCTAATTTCAATACCTTTGGTTTTGGATGATAACAGTTTAGCTTATGCTTTATCTTCAATTGAAGGAAATTATGGAAATGTGTTTATTTATGATGGTTGGGAGCAATTAAATGATGATTCAATAATAAATGAAACAATTGGAATGTGGGTTCAGATGTTATCAGATGATAATTTAACTATTAATGGAACTTTAAATTTACCAATTGATTTTAATTTAAAGCAAGGTTATAACTTAATTGGATATCCTAGTTTGAATGAAAGCAATGCTAGTTATGTGTTTGGAAATGTTGGTGTGGTTAATGTTTTGGGTTATGAAAATAGTACTTGGAAATCATTTAATCCATTAAAAAATGATCAATTAAATACTTTAAAAATAATGAAGCCTGGTTATGGTTATTGGGTTGAAGTGGAGAATGATACAAGTTGGGTTTTTGATGGAAGGTTTAGGTAAAAGCAATAAAAAAATAAATTTTAAAGAAAGAAATTCTAAAATTACTATTAGGGAATAGAAAATATTAAATAGTATAATGATTTTTTTAGAGTAAATAGTTGGGGGAATTAGAATTAGAAAGAGAAAATTTGCAGCGAGTATACTATTATTTTTATTATATATTGGAATATCCTATGGACTTAGTTGTGGAGATACTATATATGAAGATACAAAACTAAATGAAAGT
>CAZSMA010000096.1:0-4616 GCA_964608065.1 uncultured Methanosarcinales archaeon | reverse complement strand
GTTGAAAATTAACAATAAAGATTATAGGACAGTATGGATGAAAGGAAAAATAATCAGTATGATTAATCAGCTTTTGCTGCCTCATAAGTTTGAGATAGTTGACTTAAAAACTACTGGAGAGACAGCTTATGCAATCAAAACAATGATTGTAAGAGGTGCTCCTGCAATAGGAGCAACAGCAGCATTTGGCCTAGCTCAAGCTGCTATGCTATTTAATGGAAATAAAAATAAATTTCTTGATTATATCAAAGAATCCTATAAAATATTATTAGAAACAAGGCCAACTGCTTATGATCTAAAAGATGGGTTGGATTTTGTGTTTAAAGCAATAAAAAATAATAAAGACCCATATAAAGTTGCACAACAATATGCTAATAAAAGTGTTGAAAATACAAAAAAAATTGGTGAATTTGGAAATAAATTAATTAAAAACAATTACAAAATTCTAACACATTGCAATGCAGGAGCATTAGCTACTGTTGATTATGGAACAGCTTTAGCTCCAATAAGAACTGCACATTATTCTGGCAAGAAAATATTTGTTTTTGTTGATGAAACAAGGCCTAGATTACAGGGTGCTAGGTTAACAGCATTTGAAATGGCAGAAGAAAAAATTCCTCATGCTATAATAGCTGACAATGCTGCTGGCTATTATATGAGAAAAAAGGAAATTAATATCTGCATTGTAGGAGCAGATAGAATAGCTGTTAATGGTGATGTTGCAAATAAAATAGGAACTTATGAAAAAGCTGTTTTAGCTAAAGAAAATAATATTCCATTCTATGTTGCAGCTCCAACTTCAACTATTGACTTAGAATGCATTAATGGAGATAAAATCCCCATAGAAGAAAGAGATGAAGATGAAGTACACCTAGTGCAAGGCACAGATAACAATGAAATAAAAAAAGTAAGAATCTCTCCAAAACAAAGCAAAGCACTTAACCCTGCATTTGATATAACACCTGCTAAGTATATTTCTGGGATTATAACTGAAAAAGGGGTTATTAAAGCTAATAAGAAAGGTATTATAAGTTTGTTTAAATAAGTTAGAAACCTTTATAAACATTCAATAACTTTTCCAATTAAATAAAAGATTAGGGGGTAATCAAAAATGGATTGGGGAAAAGCAAATAGAATAAAAAGAATTATAAAACCAAATACTGGTAAAACTGTTATGTTAGCTGTAGATCATGGTTATTTTCTAGGACCAACAACTGGTTTAAAGAATCTAAACAAAGCTGTAATGCCATTAGCACCATATGCTGATTGTTTGATGTTAACGAGGGGCGCGTTAAGAACATCTATTGATCCTGGTGTTGACAATCCAATTGTATTAAGAGTCTCTGGATGCAACAGCATATTATCAGAAGATCTTTCTAATGAAGAAATCACAGTATCTATGGAAGACGCTGTAAGGTTAAATGCATCAGGAGTTGCATACTCAATATATGTTGGATCTAAATTTGAAAAACAAGGCCTAAAAAATCTGACAAAATTAATTGACCAGGGTGAACAATACGGAATTCCAGTCTTAGCAGTAACTGCAGTTGGAAAAGAAATGGTAAGAGATGCTCGTTACTTAGGACTAGCCTGCAGAATAGCAGCTGAACTAGGAGCTTCATGGGTAAAAACTTATTATTGCGAAGAAGGTTTTGACAAAATGGTAGAGAACACACCAGTACCATTAGTCATAGCAGGCGGTAAAAAGATTCCTGAAAAAGATGCTTTAAAATTAGCTCATGATGCTATTACAGCAGGAGCAGTTGGAGTTGACATGGGAAGAAACATTTTCCAGTCAGAAAACCCAATAGCAATGATAAAATCTGTAAGAGCAGTTGTCCATGAAAAAGCAACTGTTAAAGAAGCTTATCAGTTATATGAAGAGCTAAGCAAAAAGAAAAAGTAATTTTTTTTTTTTTTTATTTTAAAATTGAATTTTGATGTTGGTTAGAATGGATAAACAAATTAAATCTATAATTGAGAGGAACACAAAGGTTGAGAAGGATAAGGCTTGGGAAACAAGTTTTACAAGAAAATTGCTTATTTCTATTATGACTTATTTGATTATAGTTATCTTCTTAAAGATCATAAAAGTTCCGTATCCATGGCTTAGTGCTTTAGTGCCCACAATTGGATTTATATTATCTATTTTGTCTCTTCGTTTTTTAAAAAAAATTTGGTTAAAGTATATCTATAAAAGATGAAAGCAGCAGTTTACTACAACAACAACGACATTAGAATAGAAGAACTTCCAAAACCTAAAATAAATGATAATGAAATTCTTGTAAAAACTAAAGCATGCGGTATTTGCGGCAGTGATGTGATGGAATGGTACAGAGCTAAGAAAGCACCTTTAGTTCTTGGTCATGAAATGACAGGAGAAGTTGTTGAAACAGGAAAAAATGTAAAAAGTTATAAGAAAGGCGACATTGTTTTTTCCACACACCATGTTCCATGCAATAAATGCAAGTACTGCTTAAATGACAAACACATTGCTTGTGACACATTAAAAAAAACTAATTTTCATCCTGGTGGTTTTTCTGAATTTATTAGAATTCCAAAAATAAATATAGAAAATGGAACCTTTAAGTTGCCAAAAGAAATTGATTTTGAAGATGGAACTTTTATAGAGCCATTAGGATGTGTTGTCAGAGGCCAAAGAATTGCTGATATTAAGAAAGGGGATACAGTCCTAGTCATTGGAAGCGGTATTTCTGGATTATTACATATCCAATTAGCTAAGTTAAAAGGTGCAAAAGTTATTGCAACAGACATTGATGAATTCAGGTTAAAATCAGCAAAAAAATTAGGAGCTGATTTTGTAATAAATGCCAAGGAAGATGTACCAAATAAAGTTAAAGGATTAATCAACCAGTTAGCAGACAAAGTAATTGTATGTACAGGTGCTTTGCCTGCAATAAAACAAGCATTAAACTCAGTTGAAAAAAGCGGAACAATTTTATGGTTTGCTCCAACAGACCCCAACACTAAAGTTGAAATCCCATTCAATGAACTATGGATGAAAGGAATAACATTAACTACAACTTATGCAGCTGTTGAAAAAGATTTAAAGGAAGCTATTGAACTAATCAAAAAAAGAAAAATTAATGTCAAAGATATGATAACACACAGATTGAAATTAGAAGAAATAAAAAAAGGTTTTAAGCTTGTTTCTGAAGCTAAAAATTCTATTAAAGTAATTATTGAATTTTAGGAATAGATTTAATCAATAAACTTGTCACTTTATCTACATTCTGTTTGAAAACTTTCAATATCTCTTCCCATGTTACAGGTTCAACATCATCAAATAAACAATCATAATCAGTGCTCATAGCTACAACAGCATAAGGTATTTCTGCTTCATTAGCTAAAATACATTCAGGAGCAATGCTCATATTGATTACATCTGCACCCCAGCTTGAAAACATTTTACTTTCAGCTTTTGTTGAAAACCTTGGACCTTCAATTGTAATTACAGTTCCTTTTCCATGATGTTTTAGTTTCAATTCTTTAGCAGTATCAATTAAAATTTCTCTTAATTCCTTGGAAAATGGCTCTGCCATAGAAACATGGATTGGTTTATGAGGCTCAAACTTATCATAGAATGATAAATTCCTTAATCTTGTGAAATCAATAAACTGGTCCAGAATCACCAAATCTCCTCTTCCAATATTTTTTCTTAAACTTCCGCAAGCAGTTGTTGCAATTATATGAGTGCATTTTTCCTTTTTTAAAGCATCAATATTAGCTCTGTTGTTAACATGTGTTGGAGTAATTGTATGTTGTTTTCCATGCCTTGAGATTAAGACAATATCAATATTCTCAATATTACCAACAGTGACTTTAGCATTACCATAAGGTGTTTTAACTTCCTTTTCCTTAGCATCCTTTAATATTTTAGGATCTTCTAATCCTGAGCCACCAATTATACCTATTTTAACCATTATTACCACATAAGAAAGCTTATTTATCTTTAATATAAATACTTTACTTTTTCAAAGCAGTTTTCTTTGCTTTATCAGAAATTATAGATGAATTACCAGAAGGATCTTCAATTATTAATTTAGACTTTTCTTTACCCCATATTATATTGATTATTTTCTTAACTCTGTTCTTTGCTTTTTTCCTGTCTGCTTTATCTTCTGCATCATCCCTTAAATGCTCTGTCTGAACCTTTACTCTGTTAAAAATACCTTCAACATTTGTGATATATCCATTAGACCCTGGTCCTGATTCTATTGTAGCTATATGAGGTATCTTAACTGTAGCTTGAGACGATTTAACAACTCTAATGTGCATGTCTTTTTCATTGTCAATCTCTAATTCATATTTAACAGGTTCTTTTTGCTCTGCTGCTTCAACATCAGCTTTATGATATTTGCAATTGCTGCAGTTCATAGAGAATAGAAAAGCTTTTCCAAAGAAAGGAATCTCATAACCTTCCTCTATTAAAGTAAGAGTATTCTTATTACATATAGGACAAGGCTGATTTTCAAGCTTATCTGGCTTTTTCATCGATAACTTAAGTAGGAAATATCATTTATATTGTTTTTGGTTTTAGAAAATATATGTTGGAAAATAATGGGCTCAAGGGGATTCGAACCCCCGACCTATTG
>CAZSMA010000095.1:0-4657 GCA_964608065.1 uncultured Methanosarcinales archaeon | reverse complement strand
TCATCTTTTTTTATAGTGGAATCAATCATTAATGTTTTCTCTCCAAATGAAATATAATTATTATTACTTTCAGAATTTTCCTCCCCATCAAAATATATATTTATTTCATATCTACTTGGTTTTATTCTAACTCCGTTTATAGTAGCTTCATCACCTGCTTTAACATATAACTGTCCTTTGTCATAAGCTAATCTGCCTTTTAAAGTTGTTCCATCTGAGAACTCTATAATCCCCTCATTAGTATCAAGAGTAAAAGAATCTGCCTCAGGAATGTTGGCTATATCTATTGATTTAGTATCTTCACTTAGCCTAACAGTTATACTTCCATCATCTTCAACTACTAAAATACTATTTTTATAAGTGGGATTGCTTAAAGTAACACTTTTCCTTAAGCCAAACGTAGCCATAAACACCCCATTCTTGCATGAAGCTCCTTTTCCGATGTCAACATTAACTCCAAAAGCATCCATTACAGCTTGCTGTGCCTTATCCTTGTCAACCTTAGTCAAATCATCAATCTCATTGAAATTAGCCTGTATCTGCTTTGGATTAAGCTTATCACCATTACCAGCTGCAATTGCTTTTGCTGCATCTATATCACCATAATTCTCTTCAGGCAAATTTTCATAAAAAGAATCCAAAACATACAAATTATTATCACTAAAACTAACTAAATCCCAATTTATAGATTGAATATGTTGCAGCCATAATACTGGAGAAACTTGTGTATAAAACACAGGATCATTAAAGTCCCAAGTGCTAGGGTCATTAGGATCATTTTTTTCCTGCTCAGCAATAGTCATATTAATAACTAAACAGAACAATAAAATAAAAGCTAAAATCTTCTTATTCATACTTCACCTCTAAACCAAATGAAGTAAAATCTTCATTACCTAATTTATCTGTAGCTTTAATCCAAATTGTATAGTTTCCAATATCTTCTTTCTTAGTTAAATAATAAATCAATCCATCTTCATTAATATAAAACAAAGTAGTAAAATCATAAAATTTAACATCAATTCCAGTAGCATTAATATCATAAACTAACTGTTTACCAACAACAGCAGTTAAGTCAGGTATTTCTTCTATCTCAAGAGAATAGTCTACTTGTAAACATTCAGCATAAAAATCATCATCTGCATCAGGTGGAGGATTATCACAACCAAACTGTTCATACTTATTTGCAAATATATACTCGTAATCTAAACCATCAATCACAGAATTATTATCAATTATAGTAAATAAAACACCATCTTCATTCAACCTCTGCATCTCAACTCTTAAATCCTTCTCAATGCTCCAATTAATTATACAGCTTAAACAAATTGAATGGAAATCTTCCATCTGTTCATCAATAACTGCCTTAGCAGTATCATAGACTGTTTTTAACCTAACATTACTTATAGAGTTACTAAAAGAACTTAATTTAGTTACAGACTCATCTTTTTTTACAGTTAAAGGAAGATTAACATTAAATATAATTTCATTATCTTTCATATGAGTTTTGGTCTTACTTTCTTCCTGCTCAATTTCAAAATTCTTAAAATCTTCAAAATTCTTTAAACAATAGTTTAGTTCCTTATCCACATACTTAGAAATCTCTGCTTCAACCTTCTCCTGAGAAGGCATTATATTCTCATTAATCCAAAAATAATAAGCAGTAGTGCTAAAATAATCTGGATCCATCTGAGGAACCTCATAATAACCACCTTGCTGCCCTATTAAATAAACAGCATCTTCTCCAATCTGGGCAATGCAAGATTCAACATAACTTTTTATTGGTTGTAATTCAACAGGAACCTCTTCTATAATAGATTCTTCACTAATCTTTGCAGATTGCAAAGCAAAGTAAACCCCAACTATAATTAATAGGATTATTCCAATTATAATAAACATTGAAACTTGGCTTTTTTTATTTATCATTTTTTCCCCTCCCCCTCTTCCTAAAAACCAAAACCAAAATCACAACAAACAAAACAAACATAATCAAAGGAACAACAAAATTCTTTAAATTAAATTTACTTTCCCTTTCTGGAGCTAACATAACCTCTTCCTCAGCAGCTTCTTCAACTTCTTCAACTATTTCCTCAATTTCAACAACTTCTTCAACCTCTTCCTTCTCACCAGTTATTGCAAAAACAGAAAATCCAGTAGTCAAGCTTCTATAATAAACAGACTCATTGTCTTCTTTAAGTTTATCAGTTTTAAGCTTGCTCCATTTATCATTAAAGTAATGACTCAAAAATAAATTGTCAAACTTATCAGCCCATGTTTTATTTACTTTAAATTCTATAAAAGCAGAATCAAAATCAGTATTTTTAAGATTTTCACTTTCTATATTTAGATACTGATAAGCATTATCCAATTCATAGCTGAAATTATCAAGCACCTTAACTTCAATAGTAACTCCACTCAATTGATTGTTTGCTGTGAATATTATCTTATCAACAGCAATCTTTTCTTTATTTATAGTCATAGTTGTTGTATCTCCTTTAAATATAGTAGTATAAAAATGAGATTTAGTTTTATCGCTGCTCACAGAACTTCCTCCGCCTCCGCCTCCACTGCCGCCACCAGAACTGCTTGTTGTCTCAACAGTTGCTGTTGTTGCTGTAAAACTCACAGCCCTGTCGCTTGTATTACCGCAGTTATTGTTTATATCACAGAAATAATACTTAATATAATATGTTCCATCAACAGTTGGAGTATAAGCTACACTCCAGCCAGTGTCTAACCCAGCGCTGTTATTGCCGCTATGTATCTTCATTGTGCTGTTTGTTTTATTGGTATTAGTGTCTTCAACCTCAGCTTTGACAGTTGTATTATCAACTTTAGAGCCACTATCTGTAATATTAAGATAAATTGTTAATGCGTTATTAACATTAACACTAGTTGGAGAAGTATAATTCTTAACTAAAACAGGAGCAGAAATATCATTTATAGTAACTGTAGAACTATTCACCCATTCAGACCAATCAAAATTATCATAAACTCTTGCTGAAAAAACCCAGACATCATTAGCAGTAGTATTGTCATTGCTTATGTTTGTAATATTATCATAGCTTGAATTCAAAACATCATTTACATACCATCTTGTCTCATTTGTTGTCCAGGTATCACCATCTTCATCCCCATATTTTGAAATTGTTCCATTCAGATCATCACTAACACTTGCAGGAGAATTTAATGTTATAGAAAAATTACTAAAAGGAGCAGTGTTATTTACAGTACACCCAATATAACCTGTTTGCTCAACATTTCCACTGGAATCATTAAAAAAGAAAGTTGCGTTAACATCTTTACTCCTTGTTGCATTTATCGTAATATTAACAGTTATATTTTCTCCAATAACATAATCTAAACTACTTGTATTAGTCCAATCATCTGATGAAACATCCTGAGAATACATTAACCAATACTGTGCAGCACCTGAACTATTAAATACAGCAGACCAGTAAATTGTTTCTGTTTTCTTTGTTGAATTAGTGCAATTAGATGTAAAATCATTTGAAATCAGATTATCTATACTAAAGCTGATATTAGTTGAATTGCTTGAATTAGCAAAACCATCATCAACCATCACAGCTAATGTATAATTTCCTTGATCAAATGTCAATGAAGTTATATTCTCTGTAGATGTTGTATTTAATGTATCATTAATAAAAGTATAAAAAGTACAGACATCATTATCAACATCAGTACAGCTGTAATTAATCAAAGGATTATTCTGAGTAAACACATCCCCTTCTGCTGGAGCTAATAAAGTTACAGTTGGTGCAGTGTTCTGAACTATAAACTTAAATTCATCTGTCTCATTCCAGTTATTGTTTGTATCATTAAAATAAAATTTCCAATAGATTACCATACCTCTTGTTGCAGTAACAGTCTCATTCAAACTAACAGTCTGTAGATTTCCACTTAAACTTCCATTTGTCTTGTTAATCCATTCTCCTGTATCATTCCATGAAAACATAAAAGCAGATAATCCAATAGTATCATTAAAGCTTGTGTTAAACTGAACTGTTTGATTAAATTTAGGAGCTGTATTATTTGTCTGATTATTATACCCTTTTGGTAATTGAGTATCTAATGACCGAACTGCAGCTAAAACATCTATTCTTGAGAAACTTAATCCACTGCCACCAGAATCATCTATCGATGTTCCTGTATTATTTAGAATATCTTCTATTTCCTGCGGTGTTAATGTAGTTCCATTATCTAATTTCTTGAACTGAAACAATAAAGCAGCAGCTCCTGCAACATGTGGTGTTGCCATTGAAGTTCCAGAAGCAGCAATAGTTCCTCCATTACTCCAGGCAGAAGTTATACTCACTCCTGGAGCTAATATCTTCAGGATATTGCCTCTGTTATAGTCAATATTATCAGATTTGTCAACACCTCCAACAGGAGTTGCATTTTCAACACAAGCAGGACTGCTTATCCCATTAGTCCAGTCACTATTTCCAGATGCTACTGCTACTAAAATATTTTCAGCAACAGCAGCATCTATCGAAGGCGCTATTAAATCATCATTGCAATAACTGTTATAAGGTCCTCCACCACCTAAACTCATACTAATTACAGAAATATTATAAGTTGAAGCATTATTTGTACACCAGTCAACTGCTTTTATCACATCACTTGTTGCACAAGTACC
>CAZSMA010000094.1:0-4665 GCA_964608065.1 uncultured Methanosarcinales archaeon | reverse complement strand
TGGATTTAGTAATAATGTTTTCAACAATGCTCCAATTAATAGGAATATGTCAGTAATCTGGAATCCGTTTGATAATATCTTTGCTAAGTCACCTAAGAATGGACCTACTATTGGAGTTAGGAAAGTCTTTGCTGTATCTCCGAATATAGTTCTTGCTGCAAATTCAACTATTGAAACAGAGGCTATTAGTGCAATCCATTTAGCTGGACCTCTATCACCTGCTTGAGCTTTCATAGCTTTGTATAAAACTATTGATAACATTATTTGACCAATTAATACACTATTTGCAATACTTGTTCCATTATTCACCATATTGGAAGATATCAGGAATGAAATCGCATAGATAAACTTCTTACCAACCATCTCTGTCTTTACAAAAGTATTGAATCCGAGAATTGCTACAAAAAATAACAATGCAAATATCAAAACACGGCTTGAAGTTAGTATACCCCATCTAGGTTCTCCATTATCCTGCCTTTCTGAAGCTTCACCACCCATTGCATCAATTATATCTCTTTCATAATAACAGCCAGAGTTTCCGTCCACTAAACAATCTTTATCTCCAAATAAGTAGAATTTACTTCTTGTCCAATACTCAGATTGCCATACATATTTGTATGTGTCTTTTACATCATCCCAATTTTTATCAGGCTGGAATGGCTGCATTACCATATTAAAAGCCATTATCACAACTACTATTTTTATAGCCCATTGCAGTTGTTGAGAGCCTTTTGTTTGATTTTCAAGTAATATCTGAGACAAAAAGTAAAGGCCAGCACCAATCAGTATTGCATTGATTATTACAGGTGGATGGAAAAAGTTGCCAAAGAACCTTGTCTGCCATAAGAATGCTCCTGGGTAATTTTTATTTAGTTCAATAGCAACTACTATTGAAAGTACAAATACAAGAATTTGAGCTATCTTAGCGTATTTTTCATCAAGACCTTTCTTAATCAAATTGAATATTGTGAAAACTCCTGCAAAAATTATTGCAGAATTCAATGCAATTACCAGTATATCACTTCCTCTAAACAACTTATTTAAGACATCAAGAGGACCAGCAGCATACACAGAACTAACTAGAGAAATCATTAGTAAAATCATTCCAAGCATTATTATTTTGTTCTTATTCTTCATCTTCTATTCCATTAAAAACTCTATTTATCCATTTCTCTAGCACAGGATCATTAAATGAGAATTTTTTATCAGATTTTGAAATCAAATCAACTTCAATCAATCTTTCAAGCAAAGCTTTTGTTACAGGAGCTGATCTATAGATTTTTTTTGAGATTTCAGTTAAAGTTGCTTCATGTATTGAAGCAAGAACTTTTAGGATGGATTTTAATAGTGTTTGTCCACGAGCCCGATTAATATGGTAATTGTAAACATTTTCACAATGCCTGTAAATGTTTTCATGCAGTAATTCAATTGAGAATGATTTTTTAACATCTTTAACTTGCTTTAACCTTTCACACAAGCATTTTATTAAGTAAGGATTGCCCTGAGTTAGATCATGAATTTCATCAAAATCTTTGTTTATATTTATTTTTTTTATTAATTCTCTGCTTTGATTTTTATCAAAGTTTTTTATTTCTATAATCTCAAAATTCTTTAATTTCTTTAGTTGATATATTGCAGAAGAAGCTATAACAAAATTAATGTTTTTGTTCTCAAAATTTATTAAAGATAAAATATCTTTAATTTGTATGAAATTATTTAAGTCCAGGATGTTTTCAAAGTTGTCAAGGCATAAAGCAACTTTCTTTATTTTAGAAATCTCCTCTAGGAAATTAAAAGCACTCTGCACAATCAATTTTTGGTCTGGCTTTATCTTCTGCAATTCATTATCTACTGTCTTTAATATCTCTACTAATTTATTGTCCAAAGAAGCTGTTTTTTTCAACAAAAACTTATAATCAAAATATTGTTTGTATTCAGAAGAAGATTTTCCCAAAAACCAGAACATAATGTTAGAAATAAATTCCAAAGAAAAGTTTTCTGGGCTTAAGCTAATTCTATTAAGGTCTATATAAACAGGGCTCACCTCTTTTTCCATGCCGTTAATAATCTGCCTTAGCAGTAATGTTTTCCCTGTTTTTTTATAGCCCAAGAATGCTATGTTTTTACCCAAACTTTTCCTTAGAGAAATAGCTTTATCTGTATAGCCTCTTTTCACGAATTCCTGGTTCTTAGGATACTTCAAAGTTATAACCTATTATACCAATTGGTATATATACCAAATGAACTAATCATATATAAATGTTATGGTTTTTCTTGATTATTTTTTTTTTTTTTGCGCTTATTTTACTGATTAAAATCTCTGATTTTCATTGAATTTAGTATACTATTTGGTATATATATTAAAATGTAGATATACAGAATGGTATACTTATATATAAATGTTTCGAAAACTCTTTTGAGAAAGATTTATGCTCGAAAATCTCTGATTTTCGTTGTATAAAGTTTTTCTTTTTTAACTTATTTAATGTAACCACTAATAAGTAATCACAAAATAGAAAGCTTTAAATACTAGTAGTATTTTATACTACTAAAAAGTGATAATATATGAAAGCTAAGATTAGTGTTTCATTAGACGAAAAAACAATACTTGGAATTTTTAAAAAGTTGGATAGAGATAGATTCAAGAATAAGTCTCAGGTTGTTGAGATTGCTATTAAAAGATTTCTAAGAGATGAAAATGGCAGAACCTGATGAAGCAGTAAAGAAAGCAGAAGAAGAGAGAAAAAAAGAATCTGAGCTAGAAAAAACAACAGAAAAAGAGCATAATAAATTACCTGAAGACCAAAAAGTAAAAGAAACAAAACACGAAGAACCTAAACAACAAACTTTATTGGATAAAATATTTGATCTTGCCTATCATGGAGCTATAGCTGTTGGTACTACAGCTTTAGGATTAGCAACTGCTGGTATAGCAGCTCCACTTGTTGGAGGAGCTTTTGCAGGCGCTACTTTACTTGGAAGTTTTTTTTCTAAAAAAGAAAAACCATCTTTGTATGAAAGAGTTACTTCTGCGTTAAGAACTTATTCTGTAGTTAACGCTATTCTACAACCAATGGTTTTGCTTGGTAATGCAACTTATCCTTTGATAAACAATGCAACATTATTAGGAAAAGCTGCTAGAGCAGCATATGCTATTGGACCTTATAATATGGCATTCCTTACTGCTTTTAAAGCAGGAGATCATTTAATCCAAAATAAGTTTGATTTTAATGGATTTGGAAAATCTGTAAAAGATAACTGGGTACCAATGTATAAGAGGTTTGCAAAAGGTTTTTCTCCAGGATTAGTTCTTAGTGCTAATGGAATTGCGAGTATAGCTGGATATCCTGTTTTTGCATTAAACGCATTACCTTTTGGACTATACAATGGGATAAATCCACCAGGACCAAAGAAAAAGGAAGAGAAGGCACAAGCTCAGACTGCATATCCACAAGTACCAGCTTATAGGACTGCTCCAGGTTAAAATGAAACACAAACTAAGCATAAGCATAGACAAGGAAACATTAAAGCAATTAGAAGAAGTTTTGGTTAGTGGTAAGTTCAGGAATAAATCCCATGTTGTTGAATTTGCTGTCAACAAATTGTTAGAGTGTGATAGTGATGACTGATATTAGCGATAGAGTTAACGATGTAGAGCAGGAACAGCAAGCTAAAGCTGGAGTTAAAGAAAGCCCTCTAGAGAAAAAAACAAACAGAGGATTTTTTAGAAAACTTATTGAATTTGGCTATATGACTGCAACAACTGTAGCAGCAACAGCAATAGCAGGTCCTTTAAATTTACTTTCTGTAACAGGTTCGTATTTATTAGCTCATACTATTTTACATAGAAAAAAATTAAAATATGAAGGTTTAAGGAAAGAGTTGCACTTGGGTAATGCAATGACTGTACTTTTGTATAAGATTTTTGGTCTTTATAACATAATGTTCAAGGGAAATATACTTTTGAATAGTGCGTTTATCTTAGGAGTAGGTATTCCTGTGTTTAATGTTTTGTTTATTGCAGCGAGACATTTCATCTATAACTACACTCCTCTTAAATTAGTAAAAGATACTTTAACATTTAAACTAGGTACATCATTAAAAGACCTGAAACAAACTTATAAAAAAGATTATTTTCCAATGACAAAAAGAACATATTTAGTTTCTCCAATAATGTTAGGTGCAGTAAACTTTGTTCCATTCAAATATCAATTACCAATAACTTCTGTAGGAAGATTAGCTTATAGATTAGCTTTAGGTAAATCTGGAAAAGATCAAAAAAATAGTTATGATGCACCTAAACCATATAAAACAGCTACACAGCCTACGTAAACAAAAAGCTTTGAAAAACAAATTTTAGTAACCTTTATAAATCAACTCCAATTTCTAGCTCTAACAATGGAAGGACTTATAACAAGTTTCAGAAGAGGGAAGAGAACACAGAAGATGAATCAGGCAATTATAGTTGTAAAAGGCTATGAAAAAAATGAAAAGTCTAAGGGATTAGTAGGAAAACAAGTAACTTGGAAAAGCCCTGCTGGAAAAGAGATAAAAGGAAAGATTTCTGCTGTACACGGCAATAAAGGACGTGTCAGAGCTATTTTTGAAAAAGGCATTCCTGGCCAGAGTATTTGCACTAAAGTTGATATTGTTTGATTTCTAATA
>CAZSMA010000093.1:0-4901 GCA_964608065.1 uncultured Methanosarcinales archaeon | reverse complement strand
AAAAGTTGGAGAAGGTGCAATTCTAAATAATAAAAAAATATTTAAAAAAAAAAAAAAAAATATAAAAAAAAAAAAAAAAAAAAAATGGATGTTCAAAGCGTTTCAGCTATTGTCTTCATTTTTTTAATGCTTTTTTTTCTAATAATTAAAAAAAAAAAAATTCAAATTCAAAAGATTATTTACCCAATCCTCTACTTTGTCCTTTACAGAACAAAACTTGGTCTTAAGTTTATGGACAAATTCGCAAAAAAATTTCCCAGATTACTTAAATTCATAAGCTATATTTCTGTTACAATAGGTTTTATAGGAATGGCATTAATCATTTTCTCATTAACCCATAACCTATACAAACTGCTAATGATGCCTGCAGCAACAGCAGCTGTTGTTCCGGTTTTACCATTTAAATTAAAAGGCGCATTCTATGTACCTTTTTTCTATTGGATCATTTCAATATTTATTATTGCTGTGGTCCATGAATTCTCTCATGGAGTGTTTGCCAGACTTTATAATATAAGGATAAAATCATCTGGATTTGCATTCCTTGGCATAGTATTGCCTGTTCTTCCTGCTGCTTTTGTTGAACCTGATGAAAAACAATTAAAAAAAAGCTCAGTAAAGCAGCAACTTGCTGTATATGCTGCAGGCCCTTTCGCTAACATTCTCTTGGCATTTGTTATTTTAGCAATCTCCTTATTGATTATACCTCCAATAACAGGAGCTTTAGTTGACTATAAGGGGGTTCAGGTAACTGGTTTTATAGAAATTGATGATACAAAATATCCTGCAGAACTCTCTGGTATGCAAAAAGGAGATGTAATTACTGATATAAACAATATCCCTATTCAAAATATTGAAGACTTTACATCTTTTATGGATTCTACTATTCCTGGAGAAACGATTGTTTTGCAAACAGATACAAAAGCATACGCAATCAAGCTTGCACAGCATCCTGAAAACAATAACAAAAGCTATCTTGGTGTTTATATATCCCAAAACTCTAAAATTAAACAATCATTAACACAAAAACTATCCTTTATACCTAATATTATATTATGGTTCTTTGGACTGATGTATTGGCTTTATTTACTCAGCTTAGGTATAGGCTTATTTAATTTAGTTCCTATAGGCCCTATTGACGGAGGAAGAATGTTGAAAGTATTACTTGAAAAATATATGGAAAAAAAGAAAGCACAAAAAACATTTAAATTTGTTTCATCACTTTTCCTATTCTTAGTCTTAATAAACCTTGTTTTTGCTTTTATATAACTTCAAAAAACAATTCTGATAAAGTAGGGTGAGCGTGTATAGTATTCTTTATATCTTTTATAGAAATCTTATTGTTTATAGCTAAAGTCACCTCAGCTATTAATTCTGTTGCGCTTTCTCCGATGATACTGCATCCAACTATTTTATTTTTATCAAAATAAACTTTGATAAAACCTCTTATCTCATCTAAGGTTCTTGCTTTTCCATTAGCAGCATAATTTATTTTTTTTGAATTATCAGTAATTTTCCCAACACTTGCAATTTCAGGTAATGTATAAATACAATTGGGAACCACCTTGCTTATTTTACTTTTATTTCCCATAATATTTTCTGCAGCTACAATTCCCTGATGTCGCCCATAATGTGCTAACTGCATTTCTCCAGTAACATCTCCAACAGAATAAATATTATCAATATTGGTCTGCATTTGTTTGTTTATTTTAATACCTTTCTTACCATATTTTATTCCTAATTTATCTAAAGCCTCTTTATCAAAACTACTTTTTCTTCCAACAGCTATTAACACTTTGTCAAATTTCTCTTTAATCTCATTGTCAGTTTTAATCAAAGCTTCATTATCTTTAACATATTCAACTTTAGCATTTGTTATTATCTTAATTCCATCCCTTTCCATACTTCTTCTTAATTCTTCTGCAATTTCTTTTTCTTCTGTTGGAATTACCTGATCTAACATCTCCACAATTGTAACTTCGCTTCCAAACCTGTTAAATATACAGCCAAACTCAACTCCAATAACCCCACCACCAACAATCAACAATTTCTTTGGAACTTCTTTTAAATCTAACATTTCCTCATTAGTAATCCCATCTATATTAAGTATCCTTACAGGCTCAGAACCAGTTGCAATCACAATATTTTTTCCTTCTAAAACTTTACCATTAACTTCAACTTTATTTTTATCAATTATTTTTCCTTTTCCTTTGATAACTTCAACTTTATCTAACAAACTTTTAATCCCCATCACAGTTGTATTTACAATTCTGTCTTTCCTTTTCATAACTTCATTAAAATCAACAGAATAATCAGAAACATTAACTCCTAACTTCTTGCTTTTTCTTATCTTATCAATTAATTTAGCACTTGCCTGCAAAGCCTTGGTGGGAATACATCCCAAGTTAGTACATGTTCCGCCTAATTCACCTTTATCTATTAATACCGCTTTCCCGCCTAATTCAACTACTTTAAGTGCGCAGTTATAACCTGCTATTCCTCCACCAATAACTATTGCATCATACATTTTCAGTATAGAAGTTATTTATGGATTTATAAGCATTTCTATCTTGTCAAAAACAATCTACAACACCTTTAACATATTTAATTGTTTTTGACACCCGAAATTCTACTGAATTTCATCGCTTAAAGTTCCACTCCTTTGTATTATACTTCTTTTCTTCCAATTCTTTAGCTAACTCTAACTCTTTTTCTGTCAACTCTCCTTCTTCTAGCTCAAGATTCAAAGCTTCCTTAAAACCTTCTGCCATTTTCTCACTCAATTTATCAAAATCAACTTCACCAATAACATGTTTAATGCTTGTGACTCTTTCTTTAACATTAGCAATTAATTTATCCCTTATCTTTTCATCAGGAACTTTAAGCAAACTAAACATTTTCTCAACATCAACATCCATTATTATTGTTCCATGCTGTAACACCATTCCTTCTTTCCTAGTCTGAGCATTCCCTGAAATCTTCTTACCTTCTGCTATAATATCATTTATCCCAGCAAACTCTGCTTTTATCCCAATTTTCTCTAAACCTTTTATTACTCCCTTACATATTTCTTTATAAGACTCTAAAATATCCTTACTAACCATTTCTTCTGAAGCTATAAAACTATAAGTCAATTCTTTATCATGATAAACTGCCCCTCCTCCAGTAACCCTCCTTATAAAATCTACATTCAACTCATTGCATTTATCCAAATCAACCTCTTCTTTCAAACTTTGAAAATAACCAATACTAACAGCACTTGGTTTCCATCCATAAAATCTTATTGTAGGAATCTTATTCTTTAAAATAGATTCATCCACAGCCATATTCATAAAAGCCGTCTTATGCCCTGTTTTTAATAGCCTGAATTTCATTTTTTACAATCCATTATACATTCAACAATATTCTCTGAACTTACACCAAACAACTTAACATTGTTCTCTTCAAAAAAAATATCAATCTTCTTCAATAATTTATCTTTATCCAACTCCAAACCAATTAACTCACCCTCTAACTTCTCAATACTATCTTCAGGATGCATAAAAAAATCACCAGTTATTTTAATATTATTGACTTTATCATCATAGTCTAAAAACACCTTCAATAATTTTCCACCAGGAACTTTTAATATTGATTTACCTTGCATTTTCAAACAACTCCATTGCATGATAAGAACTTCTTACAAATGGTCCAGCTACTACAGCTTTAAAACCAATTTTTTCTGCTATTTTCTTCAAATTCTCAAACTCTGCAGGAGAATAATACTTCTCAACCTTTAAATTTTCCTTTGAAGGCTGCAGATACTGTCCAATTGTTACAATATCTACTTCAGCTTTCTTTAAATCATTTAAAGTTTCAATTATTTCTTCATAACTTTCTCCTAATCCTATCATAAAACCAGATTTTGCTTTAATATTTTTTATATTTTTTAATAATTTTAATGATAAATCATAATCACCATGTTTCCTGACTTTATTAAATATTTTTTTTGTAACTTCAATATTGTGCCCAATAACATCTGGGTTTGAATCAATGATTTTCTTTATTGAATTCTCATTTCCTTTAAAATCAGGTATTAAAACCTCAACCTTACAATTTTTTATTTTCTTAACAGTATCTGCAAACACTGAAGCCCCCCCATCTTCCAAATCATCCCTTGTAACAGAAGTTATAACAACATATTTTAACTTCAACTCTTTAACAGCTTTAGCTATTCTATCACTTTCTTCTAAATCAACTTTTGAAGGCTTACCAGTTTTAACACTGCAATAACCACAATTTCTAGTACAAGTATCACCAAGAATCAAAAAAGTAGCTGTTTTCTTTCCATAACATTCAGCTTTATTCGGACAATTAGCTTCTTCACAAATAGTATGTAATTTACCTTGTTTTAACACACTTCTTACTTTATTAAAACTCTTACCAGAACCAATCCTAACTTTTAACCAATCAGGTTTCATTTGCATTATTATATTCTTCCTCTGTCATTAAATCATCTGATTCTTCTACCTTAACCTTAAACAACCAGCCTTTTCCATAACAATCACTGTTGATTATAGTTGGATCTTCTTGTAAACTTTCATTAACTTCAATAACTTCTCCACTTACAGGACTTATCACATCAGAAACACTTTTAACACTTTCAATAGTTGCAACTTGTTTCCCTTTCTCTACTTTTTTCCCTTTCTCAGGCAACTCAACAAAAACAATATCTTTAAGTTGTTTTTGAGCATAATCACTTATCCCAACTTTTCCATCTTCATTGACCCAAGTATGATCTTTGCTAAACTTCATTAATACCACCCTTAGAACCTGCTTACTCTATTCTATTTAAATTTTATGGTAATACTGGGTTTGTCCCAAGACTTGAATAATTCTTAAAAAAAAAAAGATTGTGTAATATT
>CAZSMA010000092.1:0-5035 GCA_964608065.1 uncultured Methanosarcinales archaeon | reverse complement strand
GGAACACTAATATTTTTTGTATCTGTGAAAATTTTTCCAAAAGGGAAATCTTTTACCCCAATATTGTCTTTGATTGTTGCGATTATTTCAACATCTTTACCCTCTTTAAAATAATGAGTTTCAAAATAGTTTTTGTTTGTAATATTTACAATAGGAGCTATGCTATCCTCTACATAAAAAAATTCTGCTGTTAAGTTGTAGGTTCCTGGGTAAAGTGCAGGGTCTGATTTTATATTTAAGAAAACATCATCATGCTTATCTAATTTTAAATCTTTTGAAACATTGTAGCAATAAAAAGTCCCGTTTGGCACATTTAAAGTATTTGAGCCAAGAGGGTGGTTTATTATCAAAGGGGAATTTTCGTGGCATTCTAATGTTATTATATCATAAAGCAAACCAAAAAGATAGTATCTTTTTATATAACTGCTTAACTCAAAATCATTTTTCCAAACAGGATAATTCTCATCTAAACAACTAATGTTTAATCTTATAATTAAAGGAGAATCCTGCGGATTTTCTGGATAATCTAAATAATCAAAACTGAAATTTGCCGTAGCTGTGCTTCCTGCGGTAAAATCATTAATGTAAATTACTCCGTCAGTAGGTGTTATTTCTCTATCTGCTAAAACTCCTGCAGTCATAATTCCGATTAGGAAAATAACTGCGAAGATAATTATTAATGATTTTTGTTTCATGTTGCAGATACTTCTATTTTAGAATTTCCATTTAATTTTGTATAGTATTTTATTGAGTTAAAACCATCGCTTAATCTTAACACCAACATGTCAGATTCTTCCATATCTGTTAATTCATTTCCTTCGCATGTAACTTCATAATCGTGGAAATCAGAATCATTTAGTGAAGGGATTATTACATAAGGGTCATTGTCACAAATGTTATCTTTACTAAAATAAGGGTCTTCTCCTTCTATTGTATATAATTCAATATCAACTTTTCCGCTCACATTATTTTCTGTTCTAAGGGATAAAGTCATATCCCAATCCGCCTCATAAAAAGATTCAACACCAAGGGATTCTGAAATAAAAAATTTGCTGTTAGAACCAGTAAACTGCACAGGAGCATGAGTTATTCCTTCATTATTAATTGCTAATCCCCAATAATCATCAATTGGCTGGCTTCCATCTAAATAAAACACAGGTTCTTCAATTTCAACACTCCCAGTAATCTTCCCAAAATAATCAAGCAAACCAGCAGACACAATACTAATTAAGAATATCCCAAATAATATGCTTACTACTAATGCTTTTTTCTTCATGATTTTTTCTTCTCCTTTTGTTTTGCCTCTCGGCATGATTATGAACCCTCGTCGTTTTTGAGGAGGGTTTCATTTTCCTCTTTCTTGAGTTTTCCTTAAAAATAAATTGGAAAAATAAAAATAAATTATTTTGTTTATGCTGTTGGACTAACTGTTGTAGTTATTGTGTAATCTCCTGGAACTAACATCTTTGGAAAATTGTTCACAATTACAAAATCAACATTATTATTTGCTGGAACTGTAAATGCTCCTATTGGACTTTTATGGTCCCATCCTAATAAATCAGTTTCAAACAAAAATCTACTTTGTGCCCACACAGTTACTCTTTCAGTTGATTTATCATAAGTATCAGATGGAATTAACCAAATCTTTGCTCCTCTACAATGTTCATAACCATCTCCTTCTACATTACCACAGTAATCAGCATATAATTGAGTAAGAGTATCAGGATATCCTCCAGCATTCCAATCAGTTGCATAAGGCAATAAACCTCCAAGAATCAATTTACTTCCAGAAGTTGATGCCACATTTCCACTTGAATCTGAATTTACTATTCCTAACTCTAAAGCTGGATTTCCTCCCCAATTGTTATACCTTGGTTCATCATCAGCGTAGTAAATCAAAACATATTCTTTATCCACTTCTAATCCTGTTGCTGATAAATCATAACTAAAACTACCACCAACAAAAGTGTAGTCTAAAATTGCACCTTTTCCATCTGTAGTAAGAGTCCAATCTGTGTTCTTATTATCAAGTATTAACTGTCCTTCTCTTAAATTAGTTGCATAGTAGTTCGCTGTAAAATCGTCTGTAACGCTAGTACCCGAGTCGCCGGTTTTTACCAAATTAACTTCCGCATTAACATCAGCATCATTGCTTAAACGATGTGCTGAAGCAAAAACTCTGCTTTCTAAAGAAGTAAAATCTTCATCATCCCATACTTCTTCTATTGTAACATTATAATCTCCTCCATCTAATCTTAATCCTTGACTAACAGTAACCAATCCAGTTATAGTTCCCCAATAACTTATCAAAGCCGCACTAACAACTGCAATTCCAAGAAGAACAATCATAAATACTGGCAATTTCTTACCAAAAACATTAACTTTTTTCTTCATTAATTTTTTCATATTTTTTTATTTAAACCTCCTTTCATCTATATTTTGAATTATCCCTAAAGGATAATGAATATTGAAAGAAAATCTTTTTTTTGAATATGAAATTATCATTTTATTTTTATTCAGAATCAGGCTTCTGAGGTGCCATCTCCTCTAAGAAATTAGAGATTTTGCCCTTTTTAAATACAATGGTGATAAATAGGTGATTAATAGGAGTTAAGGATTAATAAAGAGGTTTCTACTAATTTATATGATAAATAAATGGGAATTAATAGGGAAGATAAAATCAAGTGAATGGAGATTTAAAGTTTTAAAAATATTAAAGGAAAATATGAAAACTCCTATTGAATTATCTAAAGAAGCAAATATATCTTCGTCTCATATCAGTGAAGTAATAAAAGATTTAGGAGAGATGAAGTTAATTGAATGTAAAAATCCTAATTTAAGAAAAGGTAAGATATTTTCTATGACTAATTTAGGAAAAGAAATTTTAAAAAGGGTTTTAGAAGTAGAGCCGAGTTTGTTCTTGAAGCAATTAGAGAAAAGATAAACCGAGAGAAGAAATTGAATTGAGTGATAATTCTAACAAAAATTATTTTAAATTAACATACATTAAAAGTTTTTTAGCTAATATTTTATTTATGGGAGTTCCACATTTTTTACATTTTCCATTAACTAAATTTTCTTTAGTTATACTCCACTTTGCATTGCATTTGGAATTTTGACAGGGATATTTGACTTTCATTTTCCCTTTTTTATATTCTTCATTCCACCAATTAGTCCTTGTTTATATCTACTACCCAATTCTTTAATTTAATTTTTAAAACCTTTTCAAGTTCAGGGTCATTTCTGCAGTAAGTATTATCAACACCTAAAACTATAATTTCCTTATCTGTTGTAAATTTTTTAAAAAATAATCTTTGGTTTTCTGAATCCATTAAAAAAATTATATCAGCCCAATCAATTAATGCCTGATTTATTTCTGTCCCTTCTTCCAAAGGCTAAAATATAAAAAGGCTAATCCCCCCCTAATATCACTTAACTTCGGTTAAGGTTATCTAATTTCGGTTAGGTAAGGGAAGATGTGAATTTCGGTTTATGTCTTCCCACTTATTTTCTTTTACAATTTTAAAGAATTAGACGCTCTGTCACATTTCGGTGGGGCATATTAGTATTTTGTGATTTTGGAGCGCGCTTTTTGTTTCTTTTTTAAAAAAAGAAGATGAAATAATTTTTTTGGGGTTAATTTTTTTGTGCCAACCACCATATCATTATTACAACAAGAATAAATCCAGCTAAACCTTGTGCTATCAAATTTTGAATAAGGGGAAGAAATACTTGTAAAAATAAATATCCTGCAGATAAAAAACCTACTATCTTTATTAACTCCTCAAAATTTGTTGATGATGACATGTTTTATTTTTTCTTACCTAAAACTTTTGCTAAGATTATAAATCCAAAAATAATCGCAACAGCAATTATGATATATCCTACTAATGGGTTACTTTCTTCTTTATCCCCCATATTTTGAATTTGGGGTTTCTCTTCTTCCTCTTCTCCTACAACTATAACTTCTTCAGGTACTTCATTATAACACCAAACACCATTAGTCACACTTGAATATGTTGGAGGTTGGCAATGGGCACTTCCTCCAATACTAACATAAAGATTATTATTGGTATCACGACAATAAGCTTCTTTTCCTGTGTTCAGCCATTTGCCATCAACACATTCATAAACTTTATGTAAATCATCATTTAAACAATAAAAACCTATTTCATCAGACCATACTCCATCAACTTGATTTGAATCTATATAGAGAATGTATCTTTCATTTATTTTATAGTATTCTTTATCAATACTAAAAGATGAAAATGTTGACTTATCGTCCTCTTCTAAGAAAGTCTTAGACCAAGTTCCATGTATTCCCCTTACATAATCTCCACCTTCTTTCTTTTCAACATCTCCAACTGCGAGATTGGAAGCATAAACAGACGAATTCCCAATATACTTTATTTCGAAAGAGATAGTTTCCCCATCACAATTTGGACCATTAGTAAAAATAATATCTTTTCCAGCAGAAACAAAAACAGCTAAACTAAGCAAAGATAAAATTGCTATTGACAAAATTATTTTTTGTTTCATCTTAACATATATAATCAAGAGATAGTATAAAAAGATTTCTTTTTTGAGGGTAGGAAAGAGTGCTGTCTCGCAATTTCATTGAACACATATCAAGTCTACTTTTTGAGATTTTTCCTTTGAATTATGGGAACTTTAAGGAATAAATAATCACTTGATTATTTGCTCTTTTACTAATTGGTATAAAACAAACCCCTAGTTCGAATCTCGGTGGGGGCGCTTTTTTCATTTTATCGACAGTAAAATACATTAAATCTTGCAAGGTTGTTGGGGCATAGGACTAAAAAAAGGAATAGAAGAAATGAATAAAAATGATGCTGTCCCTATTTTTTTATTTTTGTGCAGGAAGTGAATGAAGATTTTACTTATGATTTATGCTTTGCAATTACAAAAGCAATGTTTGAAAGATTGAGAGATATTGATAAATTTATTTGAATATAATCAATCCATCACTCCCACCCCGACAATATTTATAAATCAAGCCAGCGTCAGTAAATCA
>CAZSMA010000091.1:0-5227 GCA_964608065.1 uncultured Methanosarcinales archaeon | reverse complement strand
GTGGATAAAAAAATTCTCAAACCTAGTGTATAAAAACTAGGGCAAACTCAGGTAACTAGATATTGTTTGTTTTGCCTCTTTAGGAGATTTCTTTGAAAAATAAGCATATGCCATGCTTACTGTTGGCCATACTGTTCCGGGAGAGTATGAGCTTCTCTGACTTTCAACTTCTTTTGTTGAAGATAATATTTGTTCCCCAAATATTTTGTAGTCATCTCCTGAAATCAAATCCCCTGCTTTTTCATAAATCTCTAAAGCCTTTTGATAATCACAATCTTCAAAGAACTGGTCTGCGAACTCTTTGGTCTCTTCAGGAGTGAATGGGCCCCCCATTTCTTCCATATACTTAAAAACTTCATCAAACAGTCTTGGTTCAGATTCAATAAGAGTTTTTGCTCTATCTTTTGGCATATCAAGAGTTATAAATTGGTGAAACGCTAAAACATCCTTATATCTGCCATTTTCTAGTGCACTCTTAGCGTATTTCTCAACTTCTTCATCAGAAAGGTCCTTTTCTTCGAGACTTAAAAATTGCATAGCATCTTCAAAGTTTCCTTCTTCAAGAAACTGGTACCCAACTTCTTCTGCTTTGGTTGATGCCCTCCCTGCATTAAGAGCCCTTACTGCTATATAACGGGAATATTGTCCATCATTCTCTAAAATATTCTCTGCAAGCTCAATAGCAATATCCTGAGGAAGTTTATGATTGCACATAAGAAGTTCTAAAAAATGTTTACCGGCTTCTTTCTCTTTTTCATCTTCGCTATGGAAGAATTTATCCCCCAATTCAAGAAGCCTATCCCAAAGTTTTCCGTGAAATAAGAATGTGCCAACAGCATCATAATCTTTCTTTTCAAGAGCTTTTGTAGCAGCAGTATTATAGATTTCTGGAACTTTTTCTCCTGGAAACATAGACATATCAATAGTGTTCATCCCTCTCAATTTTTTAGAATTCTCAACCAAAATATTTGTTATTTTTTCTAAATCAACCATTTTTAACCCCCTTAGATAGCCTTTAGCCGTAAGGTTAATATTGAAAGTTTATAAAACTGCCTATTTTAAAATTTCAAAAAAGGTAAGGTTGGTAAGCTTTTTGAGGGTTTAGGGTTCACAGTAGGCATAAAACTTATAAACGCAAAGACTTTTCTTTACTAAACTACAAAATGACAGAAAAAGTCGCTTTGCCTATTTTTCTTGATTTGGCTTAAGACATCAAAATTTGATGAGTACAGCCTTATTCATTCAACCACTCTTTATTTTTAGTGTCACTTTTTTTCTTTTATTTTTTAACCCCAAGCGACATTATGACATAAAGTCACATCAGGGTCTAACTTTTCAACCTGTAAGTACAAGTTATATATGGATAATATCAAGGTTATATATAAAGTGTATTTTATTTTTAGGTTTGGTAAAACTCTTTATCTCTCTTAACTAATCAGTATAAATACATGGGTTCAATAGAAGTGTAAAGTAAAGTTTATAAGAAGATAAATTATGATTTAAGGATGCTTCAAACAGTTCATTGGGAATTAACGGATAATTGCAATATGGCTTGTAAATTTTGCTTTGCTAAATTTAATGGTCCACCGATTCCAATGCCAAAAATAAAGAAAATACTTACAAAATTAGCAAAACTAAAGCCTAAACTTCTCGTTTTTGGAGGGGAACCCACTTTAAGGAATGATTTGGGGGAGATATTTGAATATTCCATTTCTTTAGGTTTAAAATTAGCTATAGATACAAATGCTCTTCTCTTACATGAGCCCCTTTTGGATTTTCTCAGAAGTAAAGTAGTAAGAATTGGGTTGCCTCTTTATGGTTCTAAAGATATCCATGATAATATGGTTGGTTGTAAAGGTCATTTCAATAATGTGATTAAAGCTATTGAATCATGTAAGAAGAAAAAAATACCTATTAAAATTAATACTGCTGTAACAAAGCAAAATTACTTTTTTTTGAAAAACATAGCAAAAATAGTTGATAAGTATAATATTAAACTATGGACTTGTTTACAATTCAGTCCAGAAAATAGGGCTGTAGAATATGAAGAATTATATTCTATCTCAGATAGAGAGTATAATAATGCAATCATAAAATTAAAAGATAATTTTCCACATTTAAGAATTGATGCCCCTTCTAATAAAAAACAAGATGGAGCGTATTTTATTGTTGCTGCAAGTGGAAAGGTATATTCTGTAAGCCATAAGTACAAGAGAGATATTTTAATTGGGAATTTAAACACCGAGTCTGTAGAAAAAATACTGAATAGACAGAAAATTAATCAAAAAAGGTATGAACAAAGATTTAAAGAGGGAGTTTGATTCTTGATATTTAAAGTATCCAATTATTAAACAGATACTCTTATCTTTTGAATAATCCGTTTAAATACGTAATAACAAAAGAAGAATATATAAAATTATCTAATAAACAACAAGAAATTATTTAAACAACAATTCTTTCTCTTTTACCATGACAGAACTAATTGCTTGTTTATCGACAGGTAAAGGCACTTGGGGCCATGTTTCTAGGCTAATCCAGGATGGTGAATGGGAAAAGGTGTTCTTAATAACTAATGAGTTTGGTAAGGAAAATTTTACTCCTGAGAAAGAGGCAGAGTTCATAGTTATAGATGCTAGCAGAGGCATTATTGAGTTGAGAGATGAGATGTATGAGAAATTAAAAGAGAAGGTTCAGAGTACAGAAGTCGGAATTAACATTGTTTCAGGAACAGGTAAGGAACATACAGCCTTGGTTTCTGCAGTTCTCAAACTTGGTATTGGTATAAGGCTTGTTGCTTTAACAAAAGATGGCGTTCAGGAAGTCTGACAAAAAATTTATATACCCTTTTATTACAATTAAATTCTTATGGAAAAATTAGAAAAACAACCTTGTCCGTTTTGCCATAAGAAGACTTTGGTTATGGTTGAAGAAGAAACTGATATTCCTTACTTCGGAAAGGTCTTTATCTTTAGCGCTAGTTGTGATAATTCTGAATGTAATTATAAAGTATCTGATGTTGAAGCAGCAGAGTTGAAAGATCCTGTCAAGATCACTTTCACAATAGAAAATAAGAAAGATTTGAATGTAAGAGTTGTCAAGAGTTCATCGGCAACGGTTAAGGTTCCTCAGATGAAAATGGATGTGCGTCCAGGTCCTGCTGCTGAAGGCTACGTTAGCAATGTTGAAGGTATTCTAAACAGGTTTGAGAAGATTATTGAATATCAGAGGGATACTGCTGAAGATGATAGTGTTAAGAAATCTGCCAAGAATCTTCTGAAGAAGATGAGGAAGGTCAAATGGGGAGATATTCCTCTAAAGATTGTTATTGAGGATCCTAGCGGTAACTCCGCGATTATTTCTGACAAGGCTGTTGTTGAAAAGCTCAAAGGTAAAAAATAATTTTTAAAATTTATTCTGATACAAATGTTTTAGGCAGCTTCATTTTTTTGCAATACTACTTTTGCCATTATACATGTAGTATGTTTATTGCATGGTCTTTCTCCAAAAGTTAGCTTCTTTGAATATAATTTTCTAGAGATATCCAAAGGACAGATTATCTTTTTCCCGTCAGGAAATATGTTTCCGAATCTGCATTTGCTTACGGTCTTGAATTTTTTTCCTGGTATGATTACTGTCCGCTTAGAGACATGTATCTTTTCTAAAGTTCCTTCATAATTTTTGATAAAATCCTGAACTACTTTATAGTATTCTTTAAATGACAATGTATCCTTTGTGTCTTTCCAGAAGTCTTGTGTTTGTGTTATATCCCTTATGCTTGATATGAAGAAAGATTTACAATTAAATTTTTTTTCAGCCATCTTTGCTGTTTTCATCAATTCATTCACATTATTTTTTCTCAACATGTAGACAACAGTTACAGGAACATTTGTTTTTTGTACTTTTGCTAGAGGTTTTTCGCTCTTGTATGCTCCATATACTCCAAGTCTGATCTTAGTTTTTGATAAGTCTGCCCCTTCAAGTACACTTAGGTTTGCTCCATTTGTGTAAATTGTTGTTTTCAAACCAACTCTTGTGTTATAATCTATCAGCTTGACAATATCTTTGTATAATGTAGGTTCTCCCCCAAGCAAGACAACTTTATCTATCCTATTCATATGATTGGATAGATGTCTCCTATATTCTTCAAATGATATCTCTTCTTTGCCAATATTATGCGCATAGAAGCAAGCTTTACATTTTAGGTTGCACTTGTTGGTTATGAAGAACTGCAAAGTATTCACATGTTTAGCCCCTATTTCTTTCCACTTTTTTTTGTCATACTTCAAATTCATTTTTGATTCTCCTTTTTTGTTAGACGGTTGATTGGGTGTTATAAAATTGAAGTTAAGAAAAAAGTAAACTAAATAGTTTAGTTAATTTAATCTATTTAGTTCAGAATATAAATGTTTAAAAGATAATCTTTCTGATAAATATCCATGGCTTTGAATTTAACATTACCTCAGCTTGGAGAAAAATCGACGACAAAAGACTATATTATTTCTATCCTAGGATATGATTGGCCTTTGACAATAAAGAAACTGTATAATCTGATAAAGAAGAAATACGGGTATAGCGTTACATATCAGGCAGTTTACAAAACAGTTAACGAACTTAATGATAAAGGAGTCTTAGATAAGAAAAAAGAAGGTTACCAGATAGATCTAAAATGGTTGAAAGACTTGCATAGCTATACAGAAGTTGTCGAGACCAATTACTACACAAAAAACAGGTTAAATCTTATTGAAGGTATCAAGGATGCAAGAAAAGAAGGCAATATCAATATACTTACATTCGAAACTTTTTTTGATGTAGAAAAATATCTTTACTATCTTCAAAAACATTATATCTTAAGTTCTAAGAAAAAAGAAATTATTTGCATTCATCATAATCATGAATGGAGGCCTTTATTTTATTTGAGGGCGGAGTATAATTGGATCAATAAACTGAAAAATTTAGGACACAAGACTTACATTTTATGCGCAGGGAACACTTTAATTGATAAATGGTGTGCTGATTTCTACAGATCAATAGGATGCAATATAAAATCGAATGTTAATTGCGCTTCAACATGTGAGCTCATGATATTTGGAGATGTTGTTATACAAATTTACCTTCCCAGCCAGATAAAAAATGGTTTGAAGAATTATTTTTCTAAAATAAAAGATGTAAAAAAGCTTAAGCAAAAATCTCTTATTGAAGATATTTTTGAGAAAAAAACTGATATCAA
>CAZSMA010000090.1:0-5229 GCA_964608065.1 uncultured Methanosarcinales archaeon | reverse complement strand
CCCAACAAACAAAAGAATTACTTAAAACTTTCGCACAAAAAACGCAAAAGTTTAGGAATTAGTGAGGTGTAAAGTAAACGTCAGTTCTAATGCTATTAGTTAACACTATATTTTTACTTTACACCTCACTAATAGGCAAAAACCCCTATCACAAAGGTTTATAAAGCGTTATTGAGAATATATAATTGTAGAATAGGAAAGAGCGAAAACTTTTTCTTAAAAACAATATGGAAAGTTTCAAAAAATTGGGTATTGCTGAACCCATACTAAGGACCATAGAAGAACAGAAGTTCGAAGTTCCTAGTGAGATACAGGAAAAAACGATTCCTTTAGTTATCGAAGGAAAGGATGTAATAGCCGGATCTGCAACAGGATCAGGAAAAACATTAGCATTTGGAGCAGGAATAATACAGAACTCTAAACAAGGAAAAGGCATACAAGCTTTGATACTTACACCTACAAGAGAACTAGCACAACAGATAAACGATGCCCTGAGGCTATTCTCAAAATACACACCACTACAGATAGTTGAGGTTTACGGTGGTGTTTCTATCAATCCTCAAATCCATAGATTAAGGAATGCTGATGTTGTTGTAGGAACGCCTGGAAGGCTACTGGATCATCTTCAAAGAAGAACTTTGGATCTAAGCCATGTGAAAACTCTTGTTCTTGATGAAGCAGACAGGATGCTTGACATGGGATTCATAGATGATGTTAAAAAAATAATGCAGAAATGTCCTGAAAAAAGACAGACATTACTTTTCTCAGCTACAATACCAGAAGGAATAAGAAGATTAACAGAGAGCTACATGGATCACCCTATCAAAATATCTGCAGAATCTTATGTAGATCCTAAAAAACTCAAACAAGTCTATTATGATATACAAAAAAACATAAAATTTTCACTATTAGTACATCTTTTGAATAATGAAAGGGCTGGTTTGGTCATGATTTTCTGCAATTCAAGAGCAACCGTAGACTTTGTAGCAAAGAACCTAAAAGCAAACAAGATTGATGCACACGCTATCCATGGAGGATACTCACAAGATAGAAGAAGCAGGGCGCTAAGCCAATTCCACTCCAAGAAAGCATGGGTTCTGGTCTGTACAGATGTTGCAGCAAGAGGACTAGACATACCAGGAGTATCACATATATACAATTATGATCTACCAAAAGAAAGTAAACAATACATCCACAGGATAGGAAGAACTGCTAGAGCAGGAGAAAAAGGCAGGGCAGTAAACCTCCTCTGTGAACAGGACCATGATAACTTCTCAAGAATCCTAAGAGAATATGATGTTGAAATAGAAAAACTGGAAAGACCTCACGTAGAAAGACTGGCAACAAAAAGCTTTGACAGCCCAAGATCACACGGATTCCAAGGAAGACCAAGAAGACATAATCAAGGAAGTCCAAGAAGAAATTTTGGAAGAGATAAACGTTACTGAAAAAAATAATTCTTATGCTGGAGTAATATAAAAAGTTAACATCCTCCTTCTGCTTTTTCTTTACAACCCTCACATAAATTTTTCTTTTTATTACTTGCCTCGCTATACTTTTTTTCAGCTTCTAAATAAGAATATACAAATGATTGCCCACATTCTTCACATTCTTTCTCTTTACATTCAGCCATTTTCTCAACCTCCTAATCTTCTATTAGTAATTTAAGGAGTTATTTTATTTAAAAGTTTTGAAAGAAAAATAAGTCCCCACTGCCGGATTTGAACCGGCAACCTTTCGGGAACGGCTGACTATCTTTCATTTCTAGCCATAAGGCAAAATCGGACAGCATCTACAACCGAACGCTCTACCATTGAGCTAAGTGGGGAATCAAAATTAAAACGACAACACTAATTTAAAAAGGTTTTGTTTCCTACAGTAGTTGAAAAAGTAACTATGCTCCCCAGCCGATATCTCCCTGCTCATAATACTTTACAACCAAGAATATTATAACAACTAAAAAAATAACTGCGATTATGATGTATAATAACCCTTTTAGAAATTCTAATGCTATTGATCCCCACAAGGCTATAGAAATAACTGCTAATACAAATAAGGTCCAGATTGCATTGGCTTTTGATTTTCCCATACCAATATCAAGAATTTAAGTTTTATAAATAACTATGTTTTAAGGCGGAGGGTCTTCATAACTAATTTTGTAAAGAATTAACGCAAATAACTTGGCTGTTATCATAGGTTTTTCTGAAACCCTTCCTGTTAAAATTATACTGAGGATCAAATTTACTAATATCCAGATATTGAATAAGCATGTTGAGAATAAAAAGTAGAATAATCTTATTAGGAAATTGTTGGAAGTAGTTTTAGCCTTAAAATCATGCTCTAATTGCCTGTATTTTGTTTCTATACCCCAACGCTTACCATACCATCTGTACAAGTAGTGTGTGAGTTGCTCAGGTATATGGAAGTTTATGGCAAATGCCCGTTTTATTCCCTCTTCATCATCTACTAAGATAAGATCTATTACTGCTTTATCTTTAGTTCCTATCTCAAAGTCTTTTATCACTCTGCTTTTGCATGCTTCGCTTTTGTCCATCCATGCTTTAACTGTAAGAGTTCTGACCTTGGGCATTACAAACTTAACATTATTATTTTTAAGAACGTTTATTACCTTAACTTTGTCAAACCCTCTATCTAAGTAAACTTTGTCTATACATATTTTTTGCTTAGCCCTTCTGATAAGCTTATCAACTAGATCACTTAGTTCATCAAAATGATGCATAGGGATAGCATCTATTGTGAACCTTCTCCCTGCTACAACTATAGAACAACTAATGAATGATAAGAATCTCGTAGTTCCTCTATCCGGCTTCTTAGAAAGAATATATCCTTCACAGTTTCCTTTTCCATAATAAGGTATGTCATGGATATCTATAGCTATGTCAAACTGCCTTCTTTTCATCATAGAATAATTTTTCTTCGGTCATTTTATGCTTTTGAGTTCTCTTTTAGCTTCTTTTACAAGTTGTTGTTTTTGTTCTTTTGGGATTATTTTTTGTGGTATTTGTTCTATTGTGTTAAGAGCGTTTTCAAGATAGTGTTTTGCCAGATTAGTATCTCCAGTTTTTTTGTATAATATACCTAAAGAAATTTCTATGGGTGGAAATTCTGGAATGATTTCTAGAAGTTTTTTGTAAAATTTTTTGGCATTTTTATAATCTTTTTTTTCATCAAGTTCTTCTGAATAAATTCCAATAAGATAAGGGTTTTCCAGAGCGTGCTTGATAACGAAATCAAATTTATCACTATCTTCTAATGAAAAGAATTCACTTTCAATCCTACTGTTCTCCTGCTCTTTATGTTCAAGGATGTTATCTGAGTTTTTTAAGAGCATAGACTCTACATGCTTTTTAGGTATGCCTATCTTTTTTGCAAATTTTTTAACAGATTCTTCATATTTTTTCATTTCTTTATCATCAAATAATTTAAAAAAATACGTGATCCATTTAACATATGCTTGTTTATCCTGCATCCATGTTCTATTATCAATACACCATAGTATATAATTCAGGACGAGTATCAATTCATGGTGAGTGATTCTTTGCTCTTGTAAAACATAACTTAATTTTTTCATAATATCCTTTTCAAATTCGTTTTGGAAGAAATCTAAGTCTTTAGTATAGTTCCTCTTAATATTTTTAATAGTTTTCACAATATCCTTATCTTTTATCTTCCAATTTGTAATGAAATGTTCTGCAATTGTATATTCTATAGCTCCGAGAAAACCATTATATTTTTCTTCTTTCTTAAATAAGGATTTAATTCTCTTTACCTTAAGGTTATCTTCTTTTAACAACTTAACTAAGTTTATGAATTCTGTTTCTTCAGAAAATTCTTTTTTCATTCTTTTTTTCACCTCATAAATCTATCTTTAATCCCAGATAGGATATTGTTCTTGGGTTTTTCCTTTTGATTCTACAAGTGAAGGGTACTTTTTGTCCTTTTGTAACTTGCCGAAATCTATTACTTCAATTTCGAATCTATGACAATCACCAAAATCAAAAAGGTATGCAAATTTTTGTTTTTTCTTAAATCCAAATATGCCTAATTCAACGTCTGCTGTTTTTCTTCCTTCTGGCTCAAAAGGGCAGGTAAATTCCATGTCATCATCTCTTTTTCTACGATTAAACTGGTTATCCATGTAGAATGAATACAGATGGTCATTATCCCACTCAAAATATTCTTGTATTGCTTCATGTAAGTCTACAAGAGTTTGCATAGATTTAAGCTCTATCTTCCTCCATGTTCCTTTTCTGTACTTAAACATAACCTTAAAAATGGTTGTTTGGTTTTTATCGATCTTTGCAGGAATGAATGGTTTGTTTATTTGTCTTACCTCTGAGATATAGGATTCAAGTTCCTTTATCAGAAATTGAATTTTTCCTTTCTTGGAGCTATCACTTAATGGAATTTTTTCTATTTCCTCTAGTTTTTGTATTATTTCAAAGAACTTTCTTCCTTTCTTAATTGGTAATGCGAACAATAAAAAACTAAAATCTTGATCTTGAAACTTTTCCAATTTTTTTTGAATTGGTGTTATTTTTGGCATTAATCTTTTTTTAGCTTCTTTTAGGAAATCTTTATCACTTAATTTATTCAACTTTTCTTTAACTTCTTGAGAAACATTCTGTGTTATTTTCAATTGTTCCAGAAACAATTCTAAGGCTGTGATTACTTTAGAAAAATCTTTTGTTTTAGGACCAAACATTGATATCATATTTGCGTTTTCATCATATAACTTTAACATAGCAGACGCGCTTATTTTTTTCATCATTTACTTAACCTCCTAAAATTATTATTTCTCACCTTAGTACACTATGGAAATTAAAAGATTTATAAAAGCTTTGCCATATCTTAATTTAAGCGGTTTGAATTCGAAAATTCTTTCTATTTTCCGAACTAGCCTTTTTATACCAGTTCTATTTATATTAGTTTAATGATTGTTTGCCCAAAGAGTTGTTACTTTATAGTAACGACAGTATCTCCGAGTAGTTTTTCTTTACTCTTGAGTTAATAGAAAATAGCAAGTAGGAGCAGTGCTCCTTTCTTGCTATGACTCACTCGTTAAAACAAGTCAGTAAGTATGTGTTGGGGTTTTTAAAAAAGGTTTGTATTCCAGAGAGTTGTGTTTTGCCGTTGTTGAAAGCTGGTAGTGCTAATACTTTTGTTGAGACTGTGGGTAATAAGGCTGATACGTTGCATAATTATTTG
>CAZSMA010000089.1:0-5457 GCA_964608065.1 uncultured Methanosarcinales archaeon | reverse complement strand
TTGAACAAACACAAAGCGCAATCACTTTCTATGAAAATCAAGCTAATCAAGGTAAATTAAAAGATTTCAAAGAAATTCTAAAAGGGCTTGGATATCCTGATGAAGAAATTCTTAAGATGGGGGAAGGAAAAAAAGGAGTTAGTATTGAAGCAATACAAAAAGCACAAGAATGGTTAAAAGATAGAGGGTATGATGTCGGAACAACAGGAGCTGATGGAAAAGTCGGAACAGATACTATAGATGCTGTTGAAAAAGCAAAAGAAAGGGGGTTAAAGTATGAAGAAAAAGTTGAAGTAAGCTCACAAGAAGTAACAGTAATAGCCCCAGCACCAACAACCCAAAAAAATGTTTTAGATACATTAGAAAAAAATTCAAAAGACGTTGAAAATTGGTTTAAAGAAGGAAATATTAAAGATAATGCTGATAACATTGCGGCTTTAGGCAACCTACTAGGAATTGATTCAAAAGAATATAAAGACCCTAGCAAATATATTGCTGCTATAAAAGAAGCTTATGATAAAAAGAATTTCATAAGACCTCAAAATGTTGGAGGAAAATGGTATTACAAGACTAATGAAGCTGATCAAGTTATAGGTGATGGAAATAATCCATTATTAGTTTATGGCTCTGAAGTGTATGATCCTAATTATGATGAAAATAATGGAAAGGTTGGTTCTTTTGATAAAGAGTACAGTGTTCTAACTCTAGAGAATGTTCCACAAACAGAAAAAGGTGTAGGATTTTACGTTAGCGAAGGTAATTTATTATTTAAGGTGAATGTTGAAGGAGAAGGAAAAAACAAGTATTACACTTTAACTAACCCTACAAGTGTAGGTATAAAGAAAGGTGATGTAGACGGAAAAGTTTATTTAATGAGAAACAATCAATTATACTATAAAGATCCAGATGGAGATGAGATTTATTCTCATACACTTTTAAAAGATGATGAAGGTAATGCTATTAAATCTTTAACACCAATAGAACCTCTTCAAGGAGGTATGAGATATACTCAAAAAATTGATAATAAAAATAAACAAATAGTAATAATTTTAGATGGAAAAAAACAAACATTCGAAAGCTCATCAGGAGTAGCTTACAATGGATTTGAATACCTTGAAAAAGACGGAAAAGTATACATATGGAATGATGTATTAAAAAGCTATGTTGATGAAAAAGGAAAACCTGTTACTGACCTAGAAAAAGCTGCTACATCAGACCAATTTGCAAAAACCCTTACATCGTGGGGTTTATTCTTAGATAAAGCAACATACATAACCTCAGGCTATAGGGGATTTAGTTTATTTTATGATGAACCAGATGTTTATGGTCTTTTAGATGAAAACATGCAGAACTGGCTTGGAGGAATAGATGGTTGGACTTCTTTAATATGCCAGTCAAAGATAACAAACTCTTTAGATCAGGGTATTGCAATGTCTTCAACCAGTTCAGGAGCTTCTGCACATATTGAAGCAGAAAAAATAAAAGTAATAAACTACACTAATGAAGGAGAAAAAACAGAGTACCTATACAAATTAAGCTTAGAGGTCAATCCAGGGCCTAAGATTGGTGGCTGTGATATGAATTTCAAAGTATATATAGAAGAACCAAGAAGATCTGTTTTCAAAAATTCAAAAACAGGATTAGCATACACTTTCAAATTAACTAAAGGAAATGAATCTGCATCATACAAAGGACCAAACATGATATTCAAAAAGAGCAAAACAGATTATGAAAAAGTATGCATACATTTCTCTAAACTAGAAGGTCATTGTTTAGCAGGTATAAGTGAAGGAGAGGAATTATGCAATAACATAATTGATGGTGGAGAAAAATCTATTGATTTAGGAGATGACCCTTGCGAAGAGTTCCCATTAATGATGAATTGCTGGCAAGGAGAAAGAGATGAAGAAACTTCTACTGCAACTTCAACAAGTGAATCAGGAGAAGCATTGGGTGGTGAATGGTAAATGAACAAATTTTTAAAAACAAATATTACATCTTTTACAGATTCTTTTAAAAAATTAGATTTAAGATTATTGTATACGGTTTTGTATGATGTTATTGGTTATGGAATTATAATTATTTTTTTAAGGATTTATCAAAATATTTTAGCAAAATTATTTGTAAAAATGCCTAATATTGCCTTACTACAAAATATAGATCCAACTAATCCCCAGATTACGCAGACTTTAGCTTCACTAAAAAGTGTTTTTTTTATGCTAGGGGTCTATACAATTTTATTTTTGATAATAATCTTCTTTGTATGGTGTCTGTTCAAAGGATTAATCTGGAACCAGATATTTAACAAAAAATTTACATTTAAGTTTTACAAGAAGTTTTTATTATTGAATCTGTTATGGTTAGTGATATGGCTAATACCTTTAATAATATCATTCTTATTTGTCAAACAGAATGTATTGGTTTATTTGTTGATAATAATGTTTGTTTTAATCATTTATTTGACTAATATTCTGTATATTAAGTCAGTAAATATAAAGAAAATAAAAGAAATAATTAATGAAACTTTCAGAATTGGAATAAAAAAAATACATCATTTTATTATTCCAATCATAGCACTAGCTTTAGTTTTCCTTGTTTTAATGCAAACTTACTGGTTATTCAAAGGATTATCACAGATTGTGCAAGCTATAATTTTCCTGATAATCATTATAGTGTTTATTGCATGGACCAGGTTCTATATGGTTAATGTTGTAAGAACAATTGAAAAATAAAAAAAAAAAGACTAATGTTTTGGAATTCTTTTCTTCTTTTTCTTTTCTGGCTCATCTAAATAGTTCTGTTTAGAAATAATGGGTTTTCCAATTTTTTTCTCAGCATCTGCTCTTGCATTTCCTGCTACTTGTCCTCCCTCTTTAGAAGCTCTTTTACATCTACTAAATCCTTTGGAATTTTTTGTACGCGTTATTTCAGTAGTTACTCTTTCTCCAAGCATTGTGAATATAATCTCTAAATCATTCATATGATCTCGCAGGTTTTCTCTCTCCAATCCTTTATGTTTCTTGTACTCTTCAACAGTCTTGCCAAATGTTGCTTTACTTATCTCATTAGTAAGAATTGCATATTCTAGATGTTCATTAACCCCTCTTGTTTTCCATTCATCTGTTAATTGCTGCCGTATAGCAATCCCTCTTAATCTTTTTTCAATCCAATCCTTAGAATATCCTTTCTGCTCATATAATTGTTTCATTCTTTCTTGAGCTAATTCAGGGTTTTCTATTTCTTGAACACGTTCATAGCCTACTTTAGCAAGCCATCTTTTGAATGGTTCTGCTTTTTTTGAAGGAATTGATTGGATTATTCTAAACATAGATTTAGTATTAGCACAGTCTGTTTTGTAATACTTATTATCCTTTGAGGGTAATTTCAGTTTTCGACAAAATGTCGATAGCTCAGTTCCGTTAGATTCCTGCTCCCTTTTCTTAAGCCTATACCAATAATCCTTTGCATCAACGCTGTCAGTTAGCACAGCAACTATATCAATAACAGAGAAATACCACCCACCATTATACCAAATCCTTCTTATATTTTTATCCTGAAATACAACAAGGGACTTATCTTCATCCATTTTGGATAATATTGATATGCCTTTATTTAAATACCTTACGCACACATGGCCAGTGGGTAATTAAAATAGAAAAGTTTATATAATAGTATATATAAAACATATATGAATATAGGTTTTTCAATGATGAATTATATATAAAAAAAGTTATTTTATATATAAAACATATATGAAATACACAAAAAAAGTGATGAAAAGCGCAGGAGGCCTGGTAGTTAGAGTGCCGGCTGATATTGTCAAAGTTCTAAATCTAACTGAAAAAGATTATGTTGAGATAGACTTACAAAAAATAGACCTAAAGAAAAAATGAAGAAAGCACAAGTAACAGTATTCATCATTATTGGAATTGTGTTGTTGATAGTTGCAGCTATCTTCATCTATATACAGGAAAACAGGACTTATATCGAACCTGCATTAATAGAACCTAATCTAATGCCTATAAAGAATTATGTAGAAGATTGTATCAGTATAACATCAGAGGATGCAATAGGATTATTAGGAGCACAAGGAGGATATATTGAAATTCCAGAAGAAATCAGTAATGAAAAATACGCATACATCAAAGTAGATGAAAATGGATTATTCAAGATTCCGTTCTGGTACTATAATGGAATAAGCAGAATACCAAGTATTGAATTCATGGAAAACCAGATCTCTGAATATGTAACAGAAAATATCAAAAACTGTATTCAGGAATTTACAGCTTTTGAAAACAATTTTGATATAAAAGAGATCAAAAAATTAAATACAAAAACAAGCATTAAAGAAAGCAGTGTTTTGGTTGAAGTAGATTATCCAATAATGATTAAAGATAAAGGAAAAGGTAAAGCAAGCTATGTAAGACAATTCTCTAAAAATGTTCCTGTAGGATTAAAGCAAGCTTATGATTTAGGTGTAAAGATAATGCAGCAGGAGAACAAAGACTTGTATTTCGAAGACATAACTTTAGAGTTGATGACAATGAATAATGAAATACCTTTCACAGGAATGGAATTTACATGTAAACAAAAAAAATGGTTCTTAAGTGAAATAAAAGAACAGATTCAAAACATGTTATACTATAATATCCCTCAGATAAGAGTTGCTAACACAAACCACATACCATTTTTAGCTGATGATGAAATATATGAACAATTAAAGAAAACAAGTTTAGAAGATATAACCAAAGGAGAAAAGCCAAAGATAAAAGCACCTGATGATGCTTATGAATACAATCATTATTTATGGAATGTTAAAACTAAAGATGTAGATCTTACAGCAGCTTTCTCTTATCTTCCAGATTTTGGAATAAACATAGAAGCAAGACCAAGTGAAAATGGAATTTTAAAATCAGGTGTCGGAAGAGGTCCTACTAACTATCTGAAATTCATGTGCATGAATTTTTATCATTTTACTTATGATCTATGGTATCCTATAGAAGTTATGATTAGGGATGATGAAGCTTTTAGCAATAAAGGCTTTGTTTTCAGGTTTGGTTTCCCTGTTTTAATAGACCATAACCAAGGCAGAAGAGTAGACTTTGGAAGAAGCTTGTTTACTTCAATAATTCCAGAGTACAAAGAAGAATGCACTCAATTAGACGGAGAAATCTATGATATCAGAGCTTTAGGTATAGAGGAAGGAATACAAGGCATTGAACTAAATAATGTTGATATCACTTATAATTGCTATAGAACAAGCTGCAAGCTTGGAACAACAAAAGCAGACCAGGGAGTTTACAGATTAAGAACTCAATTACCAAGTAATTGTGCTCATGGAATTTTAGAAGCAGAAAAAGAAAGCTATCTGAAAGGAGAAACACAAGTACTAGATGAAAAGAATATTGAAATAAGCATGAGAAAACTAAAAGAATTTGGCTTAACCTGGAACTGATA
>CAZSMA010000088.1:0-5620 GCA_964608065.1 uncultured Methanosarcinales archaeon | reverse complement strand
AATTAAAAAACTAAGAGAAATAGATGGTATTGATAAAACAAGAACTATGATTGTGATGAGTAGTGTCTAATTTTTTTTTTTTTTAGATAAGAAAAAGATTTCTAAGTCATTCATCTCAACGCACTAAAGTGCGGAGATTTCTGATTTATTATATTTAAAAAAATTTGTGATATTATTAGAATTAGTACAAGTAAACAATATTTCCGGAAAAATAAAGGTTACTGGGGTGTAAATATTCATAACTATCAGAATTTCAAAAAAATAGTAGAATTAGATTTGATTACACATCATGGAAGAAAGAATAAATTTTTAAATGCTTTCATAGGATTTAAAGGAAATAGATCTTTTATTTATTTAAATGCAGTATCATTAGGTTATAGAAATACTAGAAGATCTGCACAATTTTTGAATTTGTCAATAGTTACTACAAGGCATTATTTAGCAAAGCTTAAAAAAGGAGGTTATTTAAAGACAAAAATAAACAAAGAAAACAAATATAAACAACTAATTTATTCACTAACTAAGAAAGGAGAAAAGTTATTAAGTTTTTATCAAAAAGTGATGGGATATGAAAAAAATAAGACAAGTCATAATAGTAATGCAGGGTCATGTTGACCATGGGAAAACTGCTATTTTAGATAGAATTAGGGGTACGTCTATTGTTCAAACAGAAGCAGGGAAGATAACACAAGCTATTGGAGCTTCTATTATACCTTTAGAAATTGTAAAAAAAATATGTGGTGATTTATTAACAAAATTAAAGCTTGATTTTACAATTCCAGGTTTATTATTTATAGATACACCAGGCCACGCTGCTTTTACTAATTTAAGAAAAAGAGGGGGTAATTTAGCTGATATTGCTATTTTGGTAATAAACATTACTGAAGGATTTAAAGAGCAGAGTTTAGAATGTATAGAAATATTAAAACAATACAAAACACCTTTTATAATAGCTGCAAATAAAATAGATTTGATACAAGGATGGCAAACTAAAGATAAGTTATTGTTGGATACAATAAAAGAACAAGGACAAAAGATACAGGAAATATTAGATAAAAAACTATATGAGATAGTTGGAAAACTATCTGAATTAGGATTTAATTCTGAAAGGTTTGACAGAGTAGAAGATTATACAAAACAGATTGCAATAGTTCCAACTTCAGCTGAAACAGGAGATGGAATTCCAGAGTTATTGATGGTTATATCAGGATTAGCACAGAGGTTTTTGGAAAAAGGTCTGAAGTATGATTCTGAATGTGGGGCAAAAGGAACAATTCTAGAGGTTAAAGAAGGAAAAGGTGTGGGAAATGTTATTGATGTGATAATTTATGATGGCAAGTTAAAGGTTAATGATACTATTATAGTTGGAACTTTAGATGAGCCTATTGTAACAAAAGTAAGAGCTTTGTTTGAGCCAAAAGCTTTAGCTGAGATGAGAGATAAAAAATCTAAGTTTAAGTCAGTTAAAGAAGTTCATGCTGCTACTGGTGTAAGGATATCAGCACCTGATCTGGATAAAGCTGTAGCAGGAATGCCTGTTCTGGTAACTTCAGATGTTGAAAAAGCAAAGGAAGAAATAAAAAAAACAGTCCAGGAAGTGTTGATAGATACTGATAAAGGAGGCATTATAGTAAAAGCAGATTCTTTAGGAAGCTTGGAAGCTGTAGTTAATTTACTGAAAGAGAAGAAAATTCCAATAAAAAGAGCCACAATAGGTGATATACAGAAAAAAGATATGCAGGAAGCTCTGACAATTGCTGAAGAAGATCCAACAAAATCTGTAATTCTTGGATTTAATGTAAAAGATAATAGTGGAATATGTTATGATGAAGTTAAGGTTATTGTACATGATGTTATATATAAATTAATAGAAGATTTTGATAAATGGCAGGAAGAGTTAAAGAAAAGATTAGAAGAAAAGGAGATGGAAGCATTGGTTATGCCATGCAAGATACAGATTATGAAAGGCTATATTTTCAGACAGAACAATCCTGCTGTTGTTGGTGTTGATGTTTTAGAAGGTGTGATAAAGCCAGGAATTCCTTTGATGAAAAAAGATGGAAAAGAGATAACAGAGATCAAGTCAATACAGTTAGAGCAGGAAAATGTTTCTAAAGCTGAGAAAGGAAAACAAGTTGCTATTTCTCTACCAAATGTTACAGTTGGAAGACAGATTAATGAAGGAGATGTATTGTATTCTGCAATTACTGATAAAGATTTTAGAAAATTAAAAGATTTGAAAAAGAATTTAAAAAGAGAGGAGATTACTTTGTTGAAAGAGATTGCTGAGATTATGAGGAAAATAGAGCCTATGTGGGGGGTTTGAATTATCGAGGTATATCAAATACTAATCTGTCTTTTTTGCCTATAACTTCCTCTAATATTGGTCTGTAGTATTCACATAATGCTTTTTTATTGGATGGTAATTGGTTATATGTATCAATTGCTCTTTTATGCCTTTCTGGACCACCATAAATCTCGTTTAAAAAATATTGATTCAAATCCACAATTTGAATTTCAGCAACAAATTTATCATTCCCTTTTTCCAATTCTAACAATAAATGTCTAGCTCTATATGCTTCATCTTTTTCTGGAGTATCGTTTTTTTTCCTCTTTTCTTTAGGTCTCTTATATAAATCTTTAGACTCAATAACTTTTACGTCAAATGGACCAATTTTTTCTGCCTGCCTCAAAGCATTTTCTGTTCTTCCTACTTCTGTATAATTTTTAACAACTTTACGATATGCTATCCAATCACTAATTGTATGTGTTTTGCCCTCATCATCCCAAACGTATTCTTTTACAATAGGGTCGTCTGAACATAACCTTTCAAAAATTTTCCAGAGTAAAGAATGTTTGAACCTATAAGATAAATGTGTTGGAGCGGATTGCAAAAATTCATCAATTATTTTTTCCTTGGATTCTTTTTTTTTCCCCACCCTGTATATTGGACTTTCAATAGGGCTTAGTACTACGTGCTTTACAGGCACTAGAAGTGGGACTAATCTCAAAAAATCTATTCCTCTTTCATCCATGAAGCCTTTATCAAGGAGTTCTGTTTCGTTCATCCAACAGAAACCAGAATGATCAGCTATATATGTATCAAATCCCTCTTTTCTTAAAAGTGCTTTGTTTTCACTTAAGTATTGCGAAATTTTTAGTGAGGTAACTCTTTCATCAATTGTTCCTGATCCTCTTTTTTGAAATAATGACCAAGTATCTCTGCCTAGGTTAAAAGCAAGGGTGCTATCGATTGAAGGAACACTTCCATGAAACTTTCCTTGTGCAATCATGGCAACAATTTTATCTTTTGAAAGAGCTGAATAAGCTTTGCTGTGTCTAGTTGGTTTTAGAGTTTCGTCAAAAAACATAGCTAGTTGTTGTCCAAAGTCATTTGCGTGTCTGTCAATCATAAGCCTGGCTTTTTCAAATTCTCTGCTCGCATTTATGGTACTTGGGCCTTTTTTTGATCTAGTATCGTTAAGGTAATTCCATCTTAACCATTGAAAAAATTTAGAAACAGGACTATTTGATTCAAAATCATAACACATAATACATTCTTCCTTTAAATCCTCAAAGTTTACCATAGTAAATATTATGTTTCATATCTAACTAATATATAAATCTTTCTGTTTATTTACTACTTTGTAATAGTATAATAATCTTTAAATATAAACCAATAAGTATAGTAAATATGCAACAATTAAAGATATTAAACAAAAAGGAAATTAAGAATATATTAGCTATTATAAAAAAACAATGGGATTCAGATGTTAAATTAGATTATTGCTTCTTGATGAACAACAAGAACAGGTTGTTTATTGTTAATAAGGATATAGATAAAGTTGATTTTTCTAAGATAAGGGTTAATAATTTAGGATTATATTTTGGGGAGTTAAGGAATGATAGCTTAAGGTTAAGTATAGAAGGTTCTCAATTAATAGGAAAATATGCAAAAAAGAATATTTTAGAGCTTGATGATTATCAGTTAAACTCATGGGTTAAAGGAGAAGATTTTGTTATTGAATCTGAGCTTAAAGGTTTTGTTTTAATTAAGAATAAGGACGATTTTTATGGAACTGGAAAGATAGTTGAAAAAAAATTATTGAATTTTGTGCCTAAGTCAAGAAGATTAAGGGTTGTTAATTGATGGTGTTTTGATACTAGTTTTTTGGATAGGTTTTTAGAAAAATTCGGTCTTTTGCTGGAATTTCTTCAACAGGGTATAATTGCTTCCATATTCCTGTGAATCTTTCATGTGCTGTTTTATCTTCTGTCCTTCTTATTGAAACTTCTAATAATTCTTTTCTTAATTCTAATAATCTGTCATCATGAATATTGAACTTATTAATAAGAGAATTAATTCCTGTAAGTAAGACATAATTTTTATCATTTCTGCTATCTTGCATATCAGGAGTTAGCTGTGTAAGGTCTACTGTATTGTCTATGTAATCTGCAAGCTTAACTAAAGCTGGTACATAGAAGTATTTTTTAACTAGGCCTGTGCTGTTGGCAAAGGTTTCACAATCTTTGATTAATTTTAAAAGGTATTCTTCTGGCTTTTCTTGCGGTTTTTTTGTTAGGGTCTTTAGGAATGTAAGGAGTGTTGTCGCATACTCGGGTTCGTTTTTAAATAATTCTCCGATTTTTCTATATTCGGGTAGTTCTTCGATATTATATTCTTTTATGTTTCTATACTTAGTCATATCTTCAATAAAATCATGAGCTAATGCAAGATCTATTGCTATTCTAGGGCTTTTTTTTATATTTAAATAATTTGCAATACGCGCAGAATGATAAAAATAATATGGCCCTATATCTTCTGTTCCGTGGACCCTAACCATGTCAGTTGTGATGTATTCCTTGTTTAGGTACTGAAAAAGTTCGTAATGTCCTTTTCCTAAGAAAGAATCAATTGATTTTTTGAGGAAATCATGAATTCTTTTTTCATAGTGGTGGCCCCACCAATTAATAAATATTAAAGCAGTGTCCTGTAGGTTTCCATTATCTTGTATTTTATTTATTCGGTAGAGTTTATTAGGTCTATCTACATTAGATATTATTTCACCTACTTTGTAAACTAACTCTGCTTTAAAACTATTTGAGTCAACTAATTTCCCATGAGATACTAGTCTATTGACAAGAATACTTTTGTCCTCTTCTATGACTTCATCAAAAATATTCTTAAGGTCTATATTTTTTTCAATAATATTTTCTAGAGTTAGGCGTATCATTTTTTTTTTTTTTTTTTTGCTTTTTTTTTTTTTTTAAGTTTTACAATAACACCCCTTAATTTTTTAGTTTTTGTTTTTTAGGTTTATAAATATTGCTATAATGAATTAAAGATTGTTAGTATGTATGCAAATTAGTATTTTAATTATTTTCAATATGGAAGATAAATAAAAACGATAAATTTATATATAACCTTTATTACTTATATAACTTGTAATACTTATGTTAACTGAAAAGGAAATTACAATTTTAAAACTTAGAATTAAAGGGTTTTCTCAAGTAGAAGTGGCTAAACAGTTAAAGATTTCACAGCCAGCTGTGTCTCATTTTGAAAAATCTGCTTATAAGAAGATAGATGATGCTAAAAATATGTTGAAGATTGTAAAGG
>CAZSMA010000087.1:0-6095 GCA_964608065.1 uncultured Methanosarcinales archaeon | reverse complement strand
ATGCCAAGACCTAGAAGATGTAGAAGGGTTTTTTGCAAACCTAATGTAAACTATTTCAAACCAGCTGGTGTTGGTTTGAGGCAGCTAGATGAAGTTATATTAACTGTGGATGAGTTTGAGGCAGTAAGGTTGAAAGATTTAGAAGGAATGGAGCAAGGCAAGGCTGCTGAAAAGATGGATATATCACAGCCAACTTTCCATAGATTGGTGGTAGTTGCAAGAAAGAAAATAGCAGATGCAATTGTAAATGGAAAAGCTATTAAGATTGAAGGCGGTAATTATAGTTTTGAGAAAGGGTTTAGAAGAGGGCATAGATTTTGATGGAAGAAACAGATCCATTAAAGAAGAAGTATAAATCATTAGATTTAACTGTATCAAACCAAGGAAGTTTTTCTTATAATGAGGCTAAGTTTGTTATTGTTCCTGTTAATGTTGACACAGATGGCAGATATAGGTTAGCGCATATTGGTAAAAAAGGAGATGATGATGAAAGTTATGCAACTCATTTATTTATTTATAATCTAAAGAATAAGCATATAACTAGCAAGTCTATTAAAAGCTCTGATTTAATAGAGTCAGAGCAAGCTGCTAAGAATTTATGCAAGGATATAGCCAAGGATTATACTAATGTGGTTCTTATTACAGACAAGATTCTGGAAGATATTAAAGAAGGTGAAGGTTTAGAAAATGTTATAATTAATATTACTGCAGAGGAAGATAGTGATGCAGAAGAAGTTATAAAGGCGTATAGAAAAGTTCCTAAAGAAGAAAAGAAATATGATAAAGGAGAAAAGATTGAAGAAGATGCTGAAGCTAAAAAGGAAATGGTAGAAGGTGAGGAAGCAGAAGCAACGCCAGAAGAAGGAGAAGCTGAAGGTGGGGATGGAGATGGTGGAGAATGATTTAGCATTCTAAAGATATTAAAAACCTTTATAAAGATTTGTTGATAATTTATTTCTTATGTATGATGTTATAACTGTTGGAAGTGCTACTGTGGATGTTTTTGCTAGCACTGAGTTCAATAGATTAATCAAAAAGAAAAAAGAAGATTTTATTGCTTATCCTTTAGGTTCAAAGATATTGATAAAAGAGCTGAATTTTACAATTGGTGGTGGTGGGACTAACACAGCAGTTGCTTTATCTAAATTAGGACATAAAGTTGCTTATATTGGAAAAATAGGATCTGCAGAGAACTCTAAGAGAGTTGTAGACACATTAAGAAAAGAAGGGGTTGATACTTCTTTGATTGTAAGTTCTAAAAAATCAAGAACAGGTTATTCTATAATTTTAGACAGCAAGAATCATGACAGAACAATCTTAGCTTTCAAAGGCTCTAATAATGATTTAAGGTTTAGTGAAGTGGATTTGAAAAAGATTAAGACAAAGTGGTTTTATTTCTCTGCAATGTTAGATGAGAGTTTTAAGACATTAGAGAAAATAGCTGATTTTGCTGAGGAGAATGGTATAAAGATTTGTTTTAATGCTTCAACTTATTTAGCTAAAAAAGGAAAACTTTTTTTAAAGAATATTTTGAAAAGGACTGATATTTTAGTTTTGAATAAAGAAGAAGCAGGTTATATGAGCGGCAAGGAAGGTGTTATAGATGTGTTCAAGAGTTTAAGTCAGATGGGTGTTAAGATTATTGTTATAACTGATGGCAGGAATGAAGGTTATTGTTATGATGGAAATTATGTTTATAGTTTTATGCCTCATAAAAAGATTAATATTGTTGAGACAACTGGAGCAGGAGATGCTTTTGCTGCTTCGTTTTTGTCTGGGATTATTAAGAAAAATGATGTGAAGTTTGCTTTGCAGTTAGGAGTTGTTAATTCTGAATCTGTTATACAGCACCATGGAGCTAAGGAGAAGCTGTTGAGTTATAATGAAGCTTTAGGTGTTATGAAAGGTGTTAAGGTTAAGAGGAAATTATTATAATAACATTAACTTTAAATATAACTTATCTGTTTTCTGCTAGCTTAACATGAGACAATATGACAGAAGGGATATAGAGCAGTTGAAAGGCCCTGATAATAATAAAAAAGAGTATATTTCTGTAAGGAAAACATTAATTAGTATTGCATTTGTTTTAGCTATTGTTCTTTTGCTGCAAGTATAGTTATCCAAAACCGTATTTTCCTTTTAATGGAACAAATCTAAAATATCCTAAAGAACTTGTTTCTAATTTGTTTTTGATTTTTATTCCTTTAACCATAGTTTGTTCAAAAAAGCCACCTATAGGAGCTATGATAATTCCATTATTTTTTAATTGTTCTATTAATGGTCGAGGTATTTCAGGACAAGCTGCTGTTATCATTATTTTGGTATAAGATGATTCTTTTTTATAACCCTGGCTTCCATCGTATTCTATAACTTCTACATTTTTTATTTTAGCTTTTTCTATATTTTTTTTTGCAAACTCTGCAAGTTCTGGAATGATTTCAGTTGTGATAACTTTTTTTGCTAGTTTTGCCATTATAGCTGCACAGTAACCAGAGCCCGCTCCTATTTCTAAAACTTTGTCAGTTGGTTTTAGTTCTAAAGCCTGAATCATAATCATGACTGTAGTTGGTTGAGAAATAGTTTGTTGATAGCCAATATGCAAAGGATAATCTCCATAAGCTTCATTTAAATAAGATTTATCAATAAAATTTTCTCTTTTTAAAGATTCAAATGCTTTGAGCAGTTTTTTATCTGTAATTATCTTATTTGATAGCCAATAATCTATAAGTTTTTGTTTCATAACCCTAGTTAAGTTTATGATTTATAAAAAAGTTTCCCTTATATATAATTCCCTACCACAAACCTTAAATAATATATCTTCTAAAAACCCCTTAATATAATAAAAGGGTGGTATTTATGGAAATGATTAAATGGTTTAAGGATATTCATAAAGAAGATACAGATATAGTTGGTGGAAAAGGAAGTAATTTAGGAGAGATGTTTAATATTGGTCTTCCAGTACCTGGGGGATTTTGTGTTACTGCTTCTACATATAAACAGTTTATTGAAGAGACTAAGATTAAAGATAAGATAATGGAAATAGTTAATAATATTGATGTAGACAGTACAGAAGATTTACAGAATAAAGCAAAAGAAATTCAGGATTTGATTATTGCAACAGAGATTCCTGATGAAATAAAGAAAGTTATTATGGATACTTATGCTGAGATTGGTATTGAAAGTGATAAAGATATTACTGTACAGGATTTATTAGATGAAGATGAGCCTTTTGTAGCTGTTAGGAGTTCAGCTACTGCAGAGGACTTGCCTGAGGCAAGCTTTGCAGGGCAGCAGGCTACTTTTCTTAATATTAGAGGGGGAGAAGCTTTAGTTAATGCTGTAAGGGGTTGCTGGGCTTCATTGTTTACTGCAAGAGCTATATTTTACAGAGAGAAGAATAATTTTGAGCATGAAAAAGTTTTGATTGCAGTAGTTGTCCAGAAAATGGTTGATTCAGAGATAGCCGGGGTTATGTTTTCTGTGAATCCTGCGACAAATGATACAAGTGAGATTACAATAGAAGCTGTTTATGGTTTAGGTGAGACTATAGTTAGTGGGTCTGTTAATCCTGATTATTATTTATTAGATAAAGAAAGTCTTGAGATAAAAACTATAGAATTAAAAGAGCAGGAATGGGGTTTATTCAGGGATGCTAATGGGGAGAATGAAAAGAGAGATATTTCGGATGATAAGAAGAAAGCACAGATTTTAGATGAGACAGAGATAGTTGCTTTGAGTAAGTTAGGAAAAAAAATAGAAAAACATTATGGAATGCCCCAAGATATTGAATGGGCAATAGAGAAAGGCAAGATCTATATTGTTCAATCAAGGGCTGTTACAACATTAAAGAGAGAAAAAGAAGAAGATGTTGAGATTGATGCTGAACCTATATTAGAGGGAATGACTGCTAGTCCTGGTATTGGTGTTGGTAAAGTAGTGATTGTTAATGATATTAGTGAATTAGATAAAGTGAAAGAAGGCGATGTTTTAGTTACTGGTATGACAAATCCTGATATGGTGCAGGCTATGAAAAAAGCTGCTGCTATTGTCACAGATGAAGGTGGGATGACTTGCCATGCTGCAATCGTTTCCAGGGAAATGGGAATCCCTTGTGTTGTTGGAACAAGGAATGCTACTAAAGTTTTGAAAGAAGGCGATGAAATTACTGTTTATGCAACTAAAGGTAAAGTGTATGAAGGAAAAGTAGCAGAATCTAAAAGTGGAATAAATTATGAGAAGATTGATGATATTAAAACAAAAACAAAGATTTTGACAATCCAGGGAATGCCTGATTATGCTGAGCAGGCTGCTAAGACAGGAGCAGAAGGTGTTGGTTTGTTAAGAATAGAGTTTATTATTGCAAATCATGGAACACATCCAGCAGAATATATGAGAGAGAATAAAGATGAAGAGTATGCTGATGCATTGGTTGAAGGTATTAGCAAGATTGCAGAAGCATTTAAGGGAAAAACAGTTTGGGTCAGAACATCTGATTTAAGAAGTGATGAATACAGGAATTTAATTGGTGGAGACAAAGAGCCAACTGAATCGGATCCAATGATTGGATGGCATGGTGTAAGGAGAGGTATAGATGAGCCTAGGATTTTGAAGGCTGAGTTTTTAGCTATAAAGAAATTACATGATATGGGTTATACAAACTGTGGAATAATGATTCCTTTTGTTATCAGAGCTGAGGAAGTTAAGCAAGCTAAGGAGATTTGCAGAGAAGTTGGATTAGAGCCTTGTAAGGATGTTGAGTTTGGTATAATGGTTGAGACTCCTGGTTCGTGCTGGGTAATTGAAGAGATTTGTAAAGAAGGAATTGATTTTGCAAGTTTTGGAACAAATGATTTGACACAATTAACTTTGGGATTGGACAGAAACAATGAAAGGATTCAGAAATTGTTTGATGAGATGCATCCTGCTGTTTTAGGAGAAATGGCTATGGTTATGGACACATGCCATAAGTATGGTGTTAAAACTAGTATTTGCGGTCAGGCTGGTTCAAGGCCTGAGATGGCTGAGTTTTTGGTTAAACACCATATAGGTAGTATAAGTGCAAATCCTGATGCTGTTGCAAAAATAAAAAAAGTTGTTGCAGCAACTGAAAAGAAGTTAGGTGTTAGTGTGGAGTAGAAATTAAAACATTAATAAAATTGGAATAATAGATTTCCTCCCTTTTTCTTTTATGATTTCACTTATTTTATCTATTCTTTCCATATTCAAATAATATTTCCATCCGTGTTTTTTCTTCTTTTTTAAACAAATACCTTGTCTTATTAAAGCTTCTAATACAATTTCAACTTTATCTAAATCTTCTCTTGATATTGCAGATTTTATTACATTTATATAAACAGAGCCTTTTCCAAAGCAATTTGAATCAAAAAGCTTCTTTAAAATAGTTCTACTTATCCTTATATATTCACTCTTCTTTACTTTTGCCATATAATAAATAATTGTTTTATGGATATATAAATTTATAGCCTAAATTTAGTCCCTTGAGAGCCTAAATAGAAACCTTTAAATATAAGTTATATTTATCCAGGATTAGAATGGTAAAATCAGTATTTTTAAAAGAACAAGGAGACACTCCAAAAAACAGAATATGGAGTTTTCTAATAGTTCATTCAGAATATGATTACTCAATGAAAGAAATTGCTAAATACTCCAAAGCAGGATACACTACACTAAAATCAATTTGGAAAGAATTTAAAAAGAAGAAGATAGTAATACAAACAAGAACTGTTGGAAAAGCAAAAATGTATAAGTTGAATATTAAAAATCCTGTTGTAGAGAAATTCATAGATTTTTATTGGGCTGTAGTTGAGTCTGTTGTCAAGAAAGACTTAAAAATAGAAGAAGAAGATTATTCTGGACAAATTGCAGTTCCTGTTTCTGCTAGAAGTGTTTAAATAAATAGAAATAATTCTCTAAATTACTATTGGAGAATAGAAAATATTATATATTCTATAGTTATTTGGACAGTTAGTTGGGGTATGAAAATTAAGAGAATAGTTTATTTTTTAATATTTGTATTTATACTATGTTCTGGAATAGTTTATGCTCAATTAGCTGATAGTTCTTGGCCGATGTTT
>CAZSMA010000086.1:0-6199 GCA_964608065.1 uncultured Methanosarcinales archaeon | reverse complement strand
ACTTTGCTTGGCAGCAGTTCCTGAAGAAACGCTTCACCTATCCCCATAACCCCGCTCCCACGCGGGTTTTTTAATTGATTAGTCCTGGCGGTTGGGGTAATTGATTTTCCCGCGGATAATTGATATAATACAAACATAAAAATTAAATAGACAATTTTGTCGGTGCCTAAGTCTCTATTCAGAGATATGGCGCAAAAGCCCAATACAGGATAAAGAGCTCGTCGTCGAGTACCTGTATTGGGTCATGCCTCGAAAGGGGTGTGGATGGTCTTCGGACTATCGCTGGCGGCGGGCTTTTTGTTTTCTTAAATTTAACTTATGTATAAAATAATATTTTTATTCGTTCTTTTGATTTTGGCGGTTAGTTATCATTTAATATCAAATCAAGAAAACATAAAAGCAAAACAGGATTGCTATTGCGAAACCGACCAATACAATTGCGCGGATTTTCAATCCAATAAAGAGGCGCAAATGATTTACGACTGCTGTCTGCTCAAAACCGGCGATGATGTCCACGGCTTAGACGGAGACAACGACAAGAGGGTTTGCGAGTGGTAGCGTGCTCTATTCTTGACTATCGATAATTTTTTGTTATAATATAAAAGTAGAAAATCAAAAAAGTTTTTAAATAAAAAGGATAAATAATATGAAAAACAACAAAGGAATACTATATCATCGTTATGCTCCAGCTGTTGGTATGATTGGCATAATGGTTTTATCTTATTTAATCAAGGGCTTTGAATTTGCGGTTATTGTCGCTCTAACTATAATCCTGGTTCAGCTTGAATTTGTTCTGAATAATCAAAAAATAAAATATATAAAAGATTTAGAGAAGTATTCAAAAAAACAAAAGGAGCAAATGATATGAAAAAAATTATAATTTTATCATTCTTAATTATTTTAGGATTAATTCCACTTGCTTCTATCAATGCAGTTACGCAGAGTCAAATTAACGCTGAAGTTCAATTAATTTGTCCCGATGATTATGGTAATTGGTTTATGGGATCAGGAACAATAATTGATCCTAAGGGAATAATATTGACCAATAAACATGTTGTTACTGACAAATATAACAATATTATTTCTAAATGTGCTGTTGGCACTATTTCTTCGATATCTGATAAACCAAGTTTTGATTATGTGGCAGAAACAAAATATTATTCTACCACCTACGACGCAGCTATAGTGTACATGGACAATAAGAATGATTATGTATTTCCATATATTGATATATTCTCAGATTCTACCGGCTCCTTGTCCTTGGGTGAAAAAATAGAAGCCATAGGATTTCCCTCGATTGGCGGAGCGACGCTAACATATACTTCGGGAATTATGAGCGGTTATTTAGATGAGTATATAAAAACTACAACTCCGTTAGAACAAGGTAATTCGGGCGGTGCTGCTTATAATTCTATAGGAAAATTTATCGGCATTCCTACGGCAGTAATTAAAGGAAAACTAAACAATATAAGCTATATCCTCAATATCGATTATTTGAAAAACTGGTTAACAAATTTACTTGGGAATCAATATGAACAAACTATAAAGAGTATAGAGCCCAACACCTTGACGCCAATAGATATTGATACTAGTAAATTTCAAATTGTAGATATGTCTAAAGCTAAACTACATATATATCCATTTGAAAGTATGTCTCAAGAGGGTGATACGCTAATATATTCAGAAGATGAATTAGATTTAAACAAAACTAACGATTATAATTATTTATATATCGAATTAGATGGTGTACCAGCATCAGAATATATCCGTCCTGTAAATTGTCCCATAGACAACCTTCAAACACCAGTTTATTGGTATCATATAGGGAAAGAAATACCTTTAAACCCTTATGATAGTGAATACTCAGGTAAGTTGGATGGTGCAATTGGTAAGCCATTAAGAAGTACCATAAAACTAGACGAAGGATACGGTGATTATTACATACAAGTTTTTGCTGAATCAGATCTGATGGACCCTTATACTTGGACTTGTGATGATGATTTTGAGTATGGATACTCTGAAGTTGCGAATTGGATTTATCACTACGGTCCAGAATCGATTCCAGAAGGAGCTATTATTCGTGCCAAAAATGGTATAGATGTTTATATTGTGAAATATGTTGGTGATAAAAAATTTAAGCGACTTGTACTTAGTCCATCTGTATTTAATAATTACGGACATTTAAAATGGGAAGACATTATGGACATTGAGCAATCAGTAATAGATTCTTTTACTACATCAGAATTAGTAAGAGCTGTAGGAGATGATAAAATTTATAAATTATATCCTCAAGGAGATACTGGAGAAAAAAGATATATAAAAACAATAGAGGCCTTAAATAGAAATGGATGGGATTTAGATGCCGTATACGAAATTAATCAATTTGATAGAGATTCTTATATTACTGGCGCTCAAATTGAATAAATTTATGGAAGAAAAAATTAAACAAAAATGTTTTATTCAAATTCCAATTCTCATTGTGATTATTTTACTTATTTCTATTTCTGTCGTTGCTACTATTGGAATAATCAAATACAAAGGAGAAATTAAATCTGCATTAAATAATATTTCTTCTATTCTTTTTAAATCTGGACAAGAAACTAATAAGGGATTAACTGAAGCAACCTCTACTCCCGAAACTAAAGCAACTTCTACAGAAGAATTAATAGAAGAATTAAAAAAAGAGATAGAGGCACTTAAGGAAAAGCCACCTGTTATAATTCAGAAAGAAACAATTAATTCGCACGATCAACTTACAAGTGAAGAAGTTGCTAAAATATCACAAAAAATAGTTTATGTAAAATGTTATTTTGATAATTATACTCAAACGGGCTCAGGAGTATTATCTTCTGGAGTTTCGGGTAAATATATGGTAGCCACAAATGCCCATATAATATTTGATTCTGTCCCTATTCATACTGATCCACCTCCTATTAACTGTACGGTATCTTTACCTTATGTAGGTTTGTCTGAAAAAACAGGATTTGAATCTACATATGCGACTAGCTTGGCTTGGTTTGGCTTTGAGCCTGAACGAAATATAGACACGGCATTTTTATATATAGAACAAGTAATTAATGGTAGTTCTGATTTAGAAAAAAGAGTACAAGACAATATTACTTCTGGTTGTCTCTTTAAGGAAACCGGTATGAATGTTTATATTTTTGGATATCCCAGTTATGCTGTTGTAAACAATATTGCTAGATTAACGATTACGGATGGCATTATAAGCGGTAATACGGGGAGAGAAAAAGATGACTTGGGTCGTGATATTCTAGAGGCCTATTTTACTACAGCAATTATAGATAGTGGTAATTCTGGTGGGCTTGCGATAACTAAACTTGTCAAAGATCAGACAAATATATACGGTACAGTGAAAAAAGGAACAATTTGCAAAATTGGTAAACCAACTTGGGTTACTTTAGGAAATTATGCTAATATCGGATTAATACAAAACGAATAATAAAAGAAAGATTAAGAGAAACAAAATACTTGTCAAAGCCCAACAGTAAAGTAACTGTGGCAACATATTAATTTATATCTGTGTATAACTATAAGTCAAACTATGTTGACTTATTTTTAATATATGCTAGGTTAGTAAGCGAGGATGATTCATCCTCTAAGCTCTTTGAAAGTAAATATAAGAGAGTACATCACTCTAAAATGAGTAAGCCCAAGTTCTCACAGGGATTTTCCCTCCGATTGAAAAGAGATTTTTTTCTCTTACTTCTCGTTAGAGAAGGTATTTTGCCCCGGCATATATTTGAATGTTTGTAATTGACATTATTTAAGCACTAACATTAATTGCTTAATAGTTATAAATTATATTTTACAAATAAAATATGTTGGATACAGGTAAAACAATCTATAAGCAATAACTATACTAATTTGCGTAGGTTTAACGGTTCTGTCGCTTTAATTAAGTCGCAGGCCAATTTACCCCCAAAGAGCCGAGAGCTGGTAGTTGGCTTGCGATAAAAGAAGATGCCGAATCGTTGTAATCAGAAATATTAACTAAAGGAAACCATATGAAATATACAAACAAACAAAGAGTGATGACCCTGTTGATTAATTTTAACAAGTTATTACTTAAAATAACCAAGTTGAAGATTAAAAATCGTCAGGCTCTCGGCCTGCTTGCTGAGGCTTTAAAGATTAACAATCAAATACTTTCTTTGTTAAAAGAAAGTAAAGTCAGTGTTAATTTTGTAAAGGAGACAACGGTTGTAGTGATTAGTATCATTAAAGAAATTATCAGCAAGTGGCTTTTCCGTTATAAATTAATGCCATTATTGGCAATTGGGATATAAAAAATTAAAAAAGATTATGCTTACAATTGGACCATTAATTAGGTTTGGCCGGGTCAATCATAAGATGAGCCAAGATGATTTGGCCAAAAAGCTTGATGTGAGTAAAAATTACATATCATTGGTTGAAAATGATAAAAAGGACCCTAGTATTAATTTTCTCAAAAATATAGCTAAATTATTAAATATTCCGCTGGTACTTTTGATTTGGGAAAAGATAGATTTACCAAAAGGAAAAACAAAAGAAGAAAAAGAAATAAGAAAACAGATAGATAAGATGGTGGATAAAGCCCATAATTTATTTGCTGAACGAACGCTGAAATTAAAACTCAAAAAATGAAAAAACGCCAGTTTATAAATATCAATACTATAAACGAACTGGCGTTACAATTAAAATTGCCGGCTGATTTCCTAGAAAAACTTTCTGAGCAAATTGATAATAGCTATCGTACATTTGATAAAAAATTTATAAAAAAGGATGGAACGGAAAAAATAAGGAAGTTTTTTAATTGTAATAATAATTTAAAAACAGTCCATAAAAAAATTAACAGATTGCTTGACTGTATTGAATATCCCAATAGTATCCAAGGCGGAATAGTCGGGAAATCTATTATTACTAATGCCTCAATTCATTCCGGCAGAAAATATGTAGCTAATTTCGATATAGCAAATTTTTTCCCTAGCATAGATTATCATGTAGTTTATAAAGTTTACCGATTTTTAAAATGTAGCCCAGATGTATCTCGACTTTTAACCAGACTTACCACAGCTGATTTTTATTTGCCTCAAGGATTTGGGACAAGTCCAAAAGTTTCAGGATTAATTTTGTTTGAAGTGGACATGCGGCTGACCAAACTATTAAAACGTTATGGACTTAAGCATTCATTTTGGATAGATGATCTAACTGTATCTGGTAGCCACTCAATTAAAAAATTTAAAAATATTATTTATAAAATTTTTCAGCAGTCAGGATTCAAATTAAACGAAATTAAAACCGAATTTACTGACAATAAACAAAGACAAGTTTGTACCGGGCTTATTATAAATTATCAGCCGAACGCGGATAAAAATATAAGAGAAAAAGTAAGAAAAGAACTATACTTGTGCAAAAAATTCGGTGTTGATGGTTTTCTTAATGAACATGATATTAATATTGATAAAGAAAAATATTTAAAGAGTTTGGCTGGTAAAATCAGTTTTCTTTATTCGGTAAATCCTAAATATTTAGTTTATAAGAAAGCCTTCCAAGAAATAATAAAAGACTAAATAAAAATTTATGGAAAAATTGGAATTACAATTCAACAGGGATATGTGGGGAATATATTCTAATACTATAACTGAGACAAAATATAACCCGGGATATTTTAGAAAAATGCTTGATGATTTTGGCGGACTTGGGACGGCTAAAAAATTACTTGCGAAAGATGATACTTCGAGTGGCTTTACTGAATTATACGAATTAGACAGATTGGATTTAACAGTTGAGGCATTAATAATAGATAATAAAGAAAAATACAAAAAATTATTTAGTGATGAAGAAATAGAAACAGCCGACAGAAGACTAAGAGAATTAAATTATTTTAAAAAATAACATGCAAAAATCTATCCTCTATGTCCGTGTTTCTTCTAAGGAACAAAAACAGGAGGGGTATTCTATCCCCGCCCAAAGAAAATTGCTTCGGGAATATGCCAAAGCAAATTCTTTTGCAAAAAACACCTGTCAGGAACCTCTTTTCGAATCAAAATCATTGCAGATGACGGGGGCAGCCCCCGCGGACGGGGGACTGTCCCCGAATTAATTTAACATAGAATAAGGTTATGACTAATCAAATTATAATATCAGGTCCCAGTAAGGGATTTGAGGGTATTAAAAAAATTGATGAAAATGGGAT
>CAZSMA010000085.1:0-6248 GCA_964608065.1 uncultured Methanosarcinales archaeon | reverse complement strand
GTTTCCCTTACTAGTTCAGCAGCTTCTTTTATATCTTCTTGTGTGCTTTCATTGTTTAGATTCTCTATAACTACTTTAGCTTCTCCGATTTTTGTGATCCTTTCATTGATGTTCCCTAGAAGTTCACTGGCTTCTTCCTCATCTAAATCCTCAGAAGACTCAATCTTGTTTTTTATCTTGTCAAGCTCTTTTAGTATTAAGTCAGCGATATTCATTAAGTGTTCTTTAGAATGAGCTCTAATAAGTCTTCTTTGATTTATGCATTCTTCAGAATCGTCCCCTTTGCATTTTTTTATAGATTCTTTTGATGCTTCAAACTTGTTTTTTGCGCTAACATAATTTTTCTTAGAGTTTTGGTAGTTTTCTTTAGCTTTAACATAATTCAATCTTGCCCCTATTAATGTTTCTTCAGCTATAACTCTTGCTTTGAGTCCTTCTTCGCTGTATTTTTTAAAGGTTTCTTTCTCTTTTAGTTTTACTAAATTTTGTATTTGTTCAGTTCTTTTACTTTGTATTTTTGTTATTATTTGTAAGTCTTTTTCAGCAAGATTCTTTACTAATTCTAATCTTTTTCTTAATTGTTCTTCGCATTTTTCAGGATCAATCTCATTCTCTTTGCATTTCTCTATAGTTAACATTAATCTATCTTTTTGATGTTCTCTAATGTTTGCTGCAACTCCTTGGTTTGCAATGTTTTTTAATTGTTTTTTAGGTTCTGCTATTAAAGTTGGTTTTGGAGCTTCTTCATCAACAGGCTCATCATCAACGCCATTTACTTCCTCATCATCTGTCCCATCTTTTTGACCTTCTGATATTTGGTTTGTTGCCATAACGCCTGTTTGCTCATTCTTTGCAAAAGAAACAGACACCATACTCGCCAAAAATAATGTTAGAATCAGTAAACTAAATAGTTTCTTTAACATTTTTACCTCCTTTTATCGTTTGTTTAATATGACTGTAGTATTTTTTAAAAAAAAAAAAAAAAAAAAAAATGTGTGGGAAGACCCACACAAGTAAAGATAGCCAATAGAGCCAGCTTTTAGCCAACTCATAGGCAGTAAAATACATTTTACTTATAAATAAACTTTTTTTTTCCAAAAATTAAAGCTTATTTTAGACTTTTAAAACTTTACAAAGCTTTATTCTTTCTTTTTTTTAGTTATATGGCTTTATTTGTTCTTTTTATATATCCTTTTTTCAATAAAGTTTTTAAAGGGTAACATATCAAAATCCTAAATATGGGGCTAAAACCATTAATTCCATTAATAGTATTATTGCTAACATTCAATATAGCTTATGCAGCTAAAGTACATGGAACTATTTATGATGTTTATTTAGACAAAAAACCAAATACAATCATTACTGTAAATACAGAACCAAAACAGAATTATATCACGAAGAATGGTTATTATGAGTTTGAAGTTCCAGTTGGTAATTATGAGATAATAGCAGAATACTATGAATACAATGAACTGAAATATTCTGTAACAGAAGAAATTTCTATTAAAGAAGAAGGAGATTATACAGTAGATCTTATATTGTTTCCAAGCTTTGAAGAAGAAGACCAGCTAATAGAGGAAACAAGCCAGATAACTCTTGGAACAAACGCAAAAGACAGGCTGATAAGAATAACTTATTTTTTTATATATGGTGTTGTAGCTATATTAATAATTGGTTTGATATCTGCTGTTGTTTACTATATCAGAAGGAATAAAGGAAAGAATAACGCACCTATAACAGGAGATATAGCTGATAAGGTTGTTGAGTTTATAAAAAAGCAGGATGGCAGGACTACGCAGAAAGATATAAGGAATAATTTTGATTTGTCTGAAGCTAAAATTTCTTTGATAATATCAGAGCTGGAAAATAAAAGAGTAGTTAAGAAGATAAAGAAAGGCAGGGGCAATATTGTTATTCTAGAAAAATGATGTTTACTAAAGTTAATGATAAATATATTATGGTTATAGGAAAAGATGAACCAATAATTAAGACATTGATTGATTTCTGTGAGAAGGAAAATATAAAGAATGCTGTTTTTAATGGAATTGGAGTTGTTAAGGAAGCTAAAATAGGTTTTTTTAGTACTTCAGATAAAAAGTATGAATTTAAGGAGTTTAATGAACCTATGGAGATAACATGTTTAACAGGCAATGTTACGATTTTTGGTGATAAACCTTTGATTCATTGCCATATAACATTAAGTGATAGAAATTTTGATGTATATGGGGGACATTTAGAGGAAGCTGTTGTTGGAGTGACCTGCGAGATTGTGTTACATAAATTAGATTCTGATATAAAAAGAAAAAATAATAATGAATTTAACTTAAAACTGATTGATTTGTGATTATGAATTTACTTATTGTTGGAATAGATCCAGGAACTACTTTAGGATATGCTGTTCTAGATATAGATGGAAATTTATTAGAGGTTAAGTCATCTAAGCAAATTAATTTTAGTGAGCTTATTTCCAGGGTAATAAAAAAAGGGAAAGTATTGGTTGTAGGTTGTGACAAGAAGAATGTTCCTAATTTTGTAAAGAATTTTGCTATAAAGAACGGTGCTAAGGTTATTAGCCCTAATGAAGATTTACTAGTTATAGATAAGAAGAAAAATACTAAGAATTATGATTTTGATGGTGACCATGAGATGGATGCATTGGCTTCTGCATTGTTTGCATTTAAGGAGATTACGCCTTTGCTGAAAAAGATAAAAAATTTTGTAAAAGAACATAAAAAACAAAGGCTGTATAACGAAATTGTTGAGGTAGTTATATTAAGGGAGAAAAGTATGACATATGCTTTGGCTGAAATAGAGGAGTCTGTTGGTGTGGAGGAGAAGATAATAAAGAAAGTTGAAGAAGAGAAAGTTTTGAATAAAAATGATTTTCTTGTGCTCTATAACAAACTAAGGAAACAAGTTAAGGAAAACAATATCTTAAAAGAGCATAATGATAATCTGAAGTCAGGTATAAAAAATCTAAAAGAGAAATACAAGTATTTATCTAAGAAGATATATCATCTGAAGTCAGTAGAGCAGCCTAAGGAGTTATTAAAATTTAAGGAGAAAAGAATACAGAATTTTTCCAGAGAGATAACTATCAAAGAAGAAGAGATTAGTAAATTACAGGATGAAATCACTAAGATGTTTTATTTCTTGTCTTCTGTTAATACGAATTATATTCTGAAGAAACTGGATAATTTAGGTTATAGGGAGTTTGAGAGATTAAATCCTTTGCTGAATATACAGAAAGGAGATATTTTGCTTATAGAAGACCCTAATATTGTTAGTGATAGGACAATTTCTTTTCTGAAGAATAAAGTTGGAGTTATATTGTATAATAAGAATATTAGCAAGAAGATTAAAGAGTTGCCATTTATATTCATTGATTCTAAAAAGCTGAAGATAGAAGAGAATAAGTACCTTGCAATAGTTGATAAGAAAGAGTTGGATAATTGCAAAGGTAAGTCTGCTTTATTGGGTAAGATTGTTGAGGATTATAGGAAGGAGAGGTTGTGAAGGTTTTGTTTTATTCTCCGGAAAATCTAATGTTTAAGAACAGATTTTTTTATTTAAATCTGTGTTGTAGTTAGAAGGACAATATAAAACCGAAACATTTATATATTACTTAGTCTCTAAAAAGTAGTAAATAAATACTTTTATTGATTTTAAAGTAGTAGGAAAAGCGAAAAGTTTATATTAAATGAAGATTAAGATGATATAAAGTTAATGATTGTTAAAGGTGATGATAAGATGGTTAAAGCTAACGATAAGGAAGATGAAAGTGAAATTAAAGGAGTACCTCCTAAAGATTATACTACTCTTACTAAGGAACTATGGGATGAATACACAGGTCTACACTATATAGATCCTGTGAAAAGAGTAAATGAACCAAGAAAAAGAGATAAAAGGGTCAAAAAACATAGAGTAAAATTAGAGGGCATAATTGCCAAAGAACTAGGGGATAATGACAGCTTTGAAAGCATGGAAGAAAAAGAAGCTTTAGAAATGTCATCAAACATTGTAACTAAACTAGTTTATGAATATGAAAAATCAGTTAATCCGGGTATAGAACATGAACAATTAAAAAAACAAGTAAATGAAAAGAGAATAAGAACTGTTCTAAAAGAAGCAGGAATTGAGTCATATGAAGAATTATTAAAAAATATGATGGATTCTGAAGATTTATCTTACGATAAATTAGCACAAGATTCACCATTAAGACGTCTTATTGATTATGTTGCTTTATCAAAAGATAAAGATGGACTAAGAATACAAGATTTACACAGATCTTTAAGTGATATAAAACACTTTAATAAGTTAAGGGAACTTGCTGGAGAACACCTTGGACCAGCATACAATGAATCAGCATCACCAACACACATTTTCCAAGATTTTGGACTTCATGTTCAATCACAAGATTTAGCATATGCAAAACAAAGAAAAACTACTTACAGAAGTCCTACATCACATGATAGAAAAAAAGGTAAAGGTAAGATAATTGATGCAAAAGATAAATTTATACCGCAAGGAACATATACTGCTGAACCCAAATATGATAAAAAGGCAGCTTAATTTTTAATCCATTAATTATTAACCACTAATAAGTAACTACAAAATAGAAAGGTTTAAATACTAGTTCTTGTTGGAAATATGAATATGACATATTCAATAGCTGTACCTATGAATAACATTAGTCCAATTAATTTTAACATAGCTAAAGCTGTAAAAAACAAAGCTAACTATATATCTACTATAACATATCAAGGAGGAGATCCTGATTTATATTTGATGATGGATAATAATCTCAATGTTTGGGATAATATTGATTCAATGAATACTAGAGGGCACTTTGAACACCAAGAGTATAAAGCTCATAAAATGTTTACAGGTAAAGAAGCAACTGATTTCAGACAATATCTAAAATCTACCAGAAGACCTACAGCAAAGACTGAAGGATATGTTATCATTAATAAAACAGGAACAAGAATTGCAGGTGTTTATCATGATAAGTTTACACAAAATGCTGCTCCATCTATAAGTATGGGATTTCATGAGGTTATTGCAAAAGAAGCAAGAGAAACAGGAAAGAGTTTTAAGTCAGTAGAGCTTCATACTATATTGCATGAAATTGCACATACACCAAAAACCCCAAGAAATATTGTGAATAATTTAATCTATAATTTTAATCCTTTTAGTGCTGAAAGATATTCTGAAGAATTAGTATTTGAGTATGCAATAAATAAAAGTAAAGAAACAGATAATGCAGATGAAAAGAAAATGTGGCTTGAAATTGCAGATATTGCAGAAAATAGATATAATAATGTAAAGAAAATTTATAGCAGAAGAAACAGGAAAAATATAGATTCAAAAGTTAAGGATGAAAAAGGAAGTGAAAATAGAAAACAAGATTCAAAATACGAAGAAAAAAAAGGGGGACAAGAAGAGAATATAGGAAAAGATAGTGAAGAAGTTAACCCAGAAGATGGAAAACATATAGATGATGTTGTTGAAGAGTGTTCTGAAGGAGAAAGTGGTGGAGAAGTTTGTGAGTCTGCAGGAGAAGTTAGTGAATAATTATGCTTCTAATTCGTTCCAACCCATCCATTCAAAATGCATTGGATCTTTTCTTGAAGTTTTATAATCTCCACCCCATCTAAAACCATTTTTTCTAAAAGCATCTATAAATTCTATAGGCATATCATAAGGACAGTCAATTACCCCTTTTGCACATTGAGGATTATCAGCTTCATTAACATCAATAGCTAGACCAAAAGCATGATAACTCAAATCAAAACTTCCTGCTATAAGCCTTGGATTATAACTACCAACCGTTTTTAATTCATACTCAACGTCTTTTAAATCTCCATTTACTTTTTCAAAGGCATCCAAGGCTTTTTTATGCACTTTAAAAGTTTTTTCGCTATTCTTTGTTTTTAATGTAAATTCAACTAGCTGATCATAAACTTCATTAGGTTGATTTCCAAATATTTTTCTTAATTTATATCTATCATCAACAGGTATTATATCCTCTTCTTTCTTCTCTTCCCCCTCTTTTACCTTATCATATTCTTCTTTTGTTACCCAATTGCTACCACTCCATACCATTTCATCTTCTTTTACATAACCTTTTTCTCTCCATACACCATTCCAATATATCTTATTATCTAAAATATCTCCTTCTTTGAGTTTTTTTTCTGTCTTAGTAGCATAAAAATCAAATGTCAGCTTCTGTTGTTTTCTGTTATATG
>CAZSMA010000084.1:0-6478 GCA_964608065.1 uncultured Methanosarcinales archaeon | reverse complement strand
ATTGGCAATGGCATGGGAGATGGAAAAGTTGCTGTTGGTATTGTGGGTGTTGTAAAAACCAAGGTCTTAGGCCCAGTTGACAAGTTTGATTTACTCACCTCTTCTGCTCTACCAGGTTATGCAGAAAAAGCATCTGTTAACGATTTCGGAGCTATTATTGGCAAAGCTCTTGATAGCTGCAATGAAGAGTGCGAGATTAGAGTACTTATAAGTATGATGTAAATGATAAAATACATAACTAAACAAATAACAAAAAAAAAAAAACAAGTTTAAGTGGTTAGCCTAGTTTGATGATTACATTACCAGTCCCATCCATCCCCATCATTTAATCAAGAAGTTCTAGAAATTCATCTTTTGTTAAACCTGCTTGTCTTATAATTTCAAGTAAAGTTCCCTTATCAATCTCTTTATGATTAGGTACTACAACCCCTATTTTACCTTTAGCAGATTCTTTGACGAGAATTATGTGGCTGCCTTTTTGTCTTGCTATTCTAAAACCCAATTTAGAAAGAGTTTTTATAACTTCACGTCCTGAGAGTCTTGGTAACTTCATTATTTTTTACTCCAAAACTTGTAACTAAAATGTCTTCAGAACTAATTCCTTCAGGAACCCCCATCTCTTCTACATAGAGTCCACAGGCTTCTTTTAGATTTTTTATAGCTTCTTCTATTGTATAACCCTGGCTAACTACATCTAATTCAGGACATAAGGCAACAAATTGTTTTTCTCCTTTTTTAATAACAGCTGTAAATTCCATTTTTGTTTACTTACTATCTGTTAATAATCACACATATTTAAATCTAATGGTTTTAGAAAAATAATAAAAAAACTTAACTGCCTAATCACATTTCCACTGCCATCTGTTCTTATCATTTAATCAAGAAGTTCTAAAAATTCCTCTCTTGTTAGACCTGCGTCCTTAATTATTCTATTTAGTGTACCTTTTTTTTAATTCAGAATGTAATGGTATAGTAATCTTTATAGTTTTCTCTCCATCAAACCTCTCTAATCTCACATGAGAGCCTTTTTGTCTTACTGCAATAAACCCTCTTCTTTTTAGACATTTAATCACATCAAATCCAGAAAGAATTGGGAGCTTCATTATACAGTTACTTTTATTTGCTCTCCTTTATACTCTATTAATTCATTAGTATTTGGCTCTAGATAAAGTTCAATAGCTTCCTTAATATTTTTAACAGCTTCTTCTTTACTATTTCCTTGGGAGATACATCCTGATAAGGAAGGCACATAAACTGTATATCCTCCCTCTTCTTGGGGTTCTAATACTATTGTTAGTTTCATTGTGAAACAGAGGTTTATTAACTACTATATAAAATTAGTTGTTTTTCTCAATTCAAAGACAAAAGCAAAAAAAAAAAAACAAGTTTAAGTGGTTAGCCTAGTTTGATGATTACATTACCAGTTCCATCTGTTCTTATCATTTAATCAAGAAGTTCTAAAAATTCCTCTCTTGTTAGACCTGATTGTCTTATTATAGCTCTAAGTGTTCCTTTTGCAAGTTCTCTGTGATTTGGTATAGTAAGTCGTCTATGTGGTTCCCCTTTATGTCTAAGAATCAGATGAGAACCTGTTTGGTGATCTTTTCCATATTGAAAAAAAATTAATCAAAAAAAGTTATTACTTAAAAAAATAACGATAATTATTTAAATAAGTAATGATACCTCTGGTAATATGGAAAAAATAAAACTTTTGGAAGCATGGAAAAACAACATATTTGATTCTTTGAGTATATCTGAGATTATGGAATTAAAAAAAAAAAAAACCAAAACCTGGGTTTTCAATGCTTTGAGTGAACTGGAAAGATATAATCTTTTAAAAAAAAAAAAAAAAGGTAATTTAAATATTTACAGATTAAACTTGGACAACCCTTTTTTAATTCAAACATTGTTGTATTTAGAATCTGAAAATAACTTAAACTTTCCTAAGCTGGATATTATCGTAGAAACAATAAAAAGCATTCCGATAAAAGATTATTGCTTGCTTGTTTTTGGAAGCTACGCAAGCGATAAACAAAAAGAAAGTTCTGACTTTGATATTTGCTTTTTAGTTGATAATAATCAAAAAAAAAAAAAAATTAAACCTTATTTCAATGAAGTAAAATTAAGCCACAGCACAAATATTGACGAGCATTATATAACATTCAATGAATTCATAAAAATGCTGCTTATGGATGAAGAAAATCTGGGCAAGCAGATATTCAGAAACCGCATTTTATTTTTCAATGGAGATATTTATTATCAGTTAATAAAAGGGGCTCATAAAAATGGATTCAGACCGTAAAGAAATATTGTATACGGAAAGGGCAAAAAACGAACTTAATTTAGCAAAAGCTATATTCAGGATTTCAACAGATAAAAAAATAAAGCTGGAATTTGAATTGAAAGAGAGTTCAACTTTCTTCAGCAACGTAATAAGCAACGCTTATTACTGTATCTTCTATTCTGCAAAAGCCATATTAAAGTCAAAAAATATTGCTACAGATCCTCCATATGAACATAAAAAAACTTTAGAGGAATTCGAAACACGCGAAAATCGGAGATTTTCGGTGTCCTGAAAATGACTTGCATTTTCATGAAATTAACTCTTTCCGGAGAAATTGATATAGAACTTCTAAAAATATACAAGTCTATTGTAGTCAAAGCTGATGAGCTTTTAGGAATATTCATAAAAGAAAGATCCAAAAGAGGGAAATTCACCTACAAAAAATTACCTCAGGCAAACCTAGAGCCTGCAAAAGAAAGCATAAAAAATGCTGAATTTTTCCTCAAAAACATTAATTTAATAATTAAAAGAGGTGGTTAAAATGTATTACAAATACAGGGTTAAAAGCCCAATTAAATCTTTTAGGGATTTAGAAGTCTATCAGAAAACAATACAACTATCAGATGAAATTACAAACCTATCTTTCCTCAACAAACCTCAGTTCCAAAAGGACAATGAAGAAATTAAAGCAATAGCAGAGCAAATTCCAAAACTAATTGCAGAAAGCTATGGAGACAGGTTTGATTCAAAAGAATTAGCGCATAAAAAACTCACCCAAGCAATTACATTAATCACCAATGCAATCACAAAAATAGATTTATTCAGAGAAAGGTTCACAAACAACAAAGAAACAAAAGAAATCCTGGATAAACTTCTTACAGGATACCAAAGGCAGAAGATAAAAGTCCTTAACTTAAGAAAAGCATGGGACAGGGTTTTTACTAATAGAACTTATGGGGATAAGAAATGAAAAAAAAAAAAAACTTACAAAAAATAAAAATGGCAGACATTGTCTACCAAATTGACTTAGAGCCATTATCGTTTTATTGGTGATTAAAATGGTAAAAAAAGAAATAGTTAAACTTGAAGGATACAACCGAGTACTTAATGATATACATCTTTTGTTAGACAAAGCGAGAGCTCAGGCCTATAAGGCAGTAGATAATATAAAAGTTCAGACTTACTGGCAAATAGGTGAGAGAATAGTAAGGGAAGAGTTGCAACACAAAGAAAGGGCAGATTATGGTGATAAACTTATTGTGCGTTTAGCTACTGACTTAGGGTTAGGTAAAGTAAATCTTCACTACATGGTAAAGTTCTACAACGCATACCCAATTATTCAGACAGTGTCTGAACAATTAAGCTGGTCTCATTATGTTGAATTAATGTATGTAAGTAATAAGCAGGAAAGAGACTTTTACGAGAACCAGTCAATAATCAACAGATGGAGTGTAAGAAAACTGAGAGATGAGATCAAGAAGAGGTTGTATTATCGGATAAAGAAACAAGGAAAATTAACGATAACAAAACCACTGAAATTAACAATTAAACCAGAGGAAGTATTTAAGGATACTTATCATTTCGATTTCCTAGAACTAAAGACAAAATATAAAGAAGAAGACTTAAAAAATGGGTTGCTTAATAAACTAGAAAGATTTCTGCAAGAGCTCGGCTCAAACTTTTTTATCGGCAGAAGAGAAACCCCTATACTCATAGGTGGCAATTACGATAAAGTAGATTTAGAATTATTTCACGCTGGTTTGTTATGCTATATTTTGGTGGAAATAAAGACTGAAAAGTTTAAGCATTCTCATGTAAGTCAGATGTATTCATATCTTAATTGGTATAAAGAACACAAATGGCAAGAAGGACAAAAGCGACCTATTGGATTAATTATTTGCAAAACTAAAGATGAGGAAACTGTCCATTATGCTTTAGGTAATTTAAAAAAGGAAATCTTTGTTGCTGAATATAAAACCAAGCTTCCAAGTGAAGAAGAAATAAAATCTAAATTAATAGGGGTAGATAAAAAATGATTAGTGCTAAGACTAACCATAAAGCTAACCAGGAAAAATTAACTAAAGAAACAACACCTGAAAATAGCTACAAAACTCTCACTAACTGCCCCTACTGCCAAGGCAAAATAGTAAAAAGAGGTGCAAGAAAAAAGAAATACGAGAAAGTCCAGATCTATTACTGCAAAAACTGCGATAAAAGGTTTACTTCACTGATTACAAAACACAAAACCTACCCTCTCAGGATAATAATAGACTCATTAACCCTCTACAACCATCTAGAACCTCTTGACAAAATAACTGATACAATTAAAGGAAGATACGGCATAAAGATAAGCCCCCGTATCATCTCAAACTGGCTTAAAGAATACAAGCAATACACACCTTTCCTAAGGATGAGGGAATTTGCATCAAAGAAGTACAAGCAAAAAGAACTAATAGAAGAATCAACGTTGATCCATCAACAAATATATCACTTCAAGTATCACAGGGCAAAAACAGATATGATTCTTAATGAGGAATTCAGGCATTACAGATTTAAACCATTGCAGGAATTTTTAGAGCTAGTAACAGCAGAATGCCCTCATCAGCTTTTCAAAGAACCAACAAAAAGGATGTCTGATTACAAAAACATATTCAATATTGATGAAGTTAAAATTACCCAAAAAAATAATACTGCAGTTAAAATAGCCAACTTCGTAACACAAGCAGTTTCCAACAACAAGCTAAGACACCAAGTATTACAGGATTTCATGTTATCTAATGACACTGTTACAGTAGCAGTTGAAGTTCCTGTCATAATGAACAGTGATGACATAAGGCATTACAAGCATGAACTAAACTTTAATGTCCCTGTCACATTAAAGGATAATGAATACATCACAGGCCATATTGACTTAATCCAGGTAAGAAATGGTTTAGTTTACATAATGGACTTTAAGCCATCTGCGCAAAAAGAAAAGCCAATTGATCAGCTTACATTATATGCCATAGCATTAAGCAGGCTAACTGGAATTCGCCTCTATCACTTTAGATGCGCATGGTTTGATGACAAGAATTATTATGAGTTTTTTCCGCTTCATGTTGTGTATAAGCTAAGAAAGAAGAGAAAAATTATTGATAAGGAGCAGAAGAAGCTATCAGAATTGGAGGGGGGAAAAAACACATGAGCAACACCAAAATCAAGAACACAAGAAAACTGCTAGAAGTTGGAACTAAAGCCATTGAAATAGAAGATAGAGAAAAACATCATTTCATAGTTAGCGCTAAAAACAAAAATGACCTCATAAAGCAGCTAAAACCTTCCTTAGTCATAAAAAAAGGTGAAACAGCATTAAAGCCATTAATTTACACAATGCCAGATGGCTATGTTATCAAAGGATTAGCCAAGAAAACTAACAAAAACAAAATTATTGGAATAATAAAAACAGAAAAACCTGATGGAAGCGCCTTTATGCAAAGCAGCAAAGAAAAATATCAAGATTACAAATTATTCCAAAAAGCTGTTGAAGATATTGCTAAAAGATGGTTAACATCCTACATAAAACATTATGCAATAAACAAAAATAATATCTGCCTCGGAACAAAATAACTGTAGATAGCAATACAAACACAGCCCCATCAGAAGCACTAAACGTCACAGGCAACGTCGGCATCGGGACAACTAACCCTGCTCATAAACTAACAGTTGAAGGAGACGCAAACATCTCCAGAAACTTAATAGTCGGAGGAAACATCACTGGCTCAGGAGCTGATCTAGCTGAAAACTTCAAGGCAAAAGAAAAACTAGAGCCAGGAGATGTAGTATCTATTGCAGAAGACGGCTCAGTTGAAAAATCAAAAACAAAATATAATACAAAAGTAGCTGGTATTGTAAGTGAAGACCCAGGCATTATAATTGGCAGTAAGGAAGATGGAGTTGCTATTGCTCTGGCTGGAAAGGTTGCTGTCAAGTTTAGTGATGAAAACGGTTCTGTAAAGCCAGGAGACTTATTAACCACTTCCAGCAAACCTGGCTATGCAATGAAGTGCGAAGGTAAGGAGCAGTGCTTTGGATCAGTTGTTGGAAAAGCAATGGAATTCAGTGGAAGTAAGGATATGGTTAATGTGTTGGTTATGTTAGGGTGATATTATGACAGAACACAGCTACTATAATCAACCCAACTACAAACCCCAGAAT
>CAZSMA010000083.1:5482-6505 GCA_964608065.1 uncultured Methanosarcinales archaeon | reverse complement strand
TTCTAAATAAAGATTAAACCATTTGTACGATTCAAATAATCTTAGGATATAATCATTAATAAAAACAGTTCTTTCTTCTAAATCTTTTTTATATTTATTTTTAGGTATTAAATTTTTACTAAGATCTAAAAAATAACATCTCAACTCTTGCTGATTTAAATCATAGAATGTTCTATCATCATGTACATTTTCTGTTTCATAAGTTCTTAATTTCAAAGCAATATTTTTTATACCTCCTAAGAAAGATTCATTTAATAATAAACTTAATTTTTCTTCTGCCCATTTTTTACGTTTGGTGTATCTAGTAGGGGTTAATGTTTTAAACCAAAGTGTATTATAAAATTTTTTTTCAAGTTTATTTATGGAACTCCATTTACTTTTTATTTCTTTTTCATATATTGTTTTACCTTTATGGATAACATCATAAGCAAAGTTTTCTAGCCCTTTTGGTATCAGGATTTTTTTATCTATGATACTTTTTTTTAGTTCACTATTTTCAAATTCTTTTAATTTTCCTTCTAATGAATCTTTTATTCTTTTTATCTTATCAACTAATTTTTCTTCTGACATATTAATCACTCAAAAATCAAGCAAAAGGCGGACCCCAAGCTTTGCAAACTTTTTCATAATAACCAAGTTTTTCTAGAATATCTTTTAACTCTGATCTATGTTTTTCAAATAATGCCTTATCTTCTTTAATTTTAAGAGCAAATGCGTGAAAGTCAGAAATTGTTTTGAAGTCTTTATCTTTTTTTTTTTTAATCGTTTGCTCAATTCCACTTAATCTTTTCATTACTTCGGTATTTCCTGCTAAGTTTTTATCTGTAACATATGTAATCATCTCTCTGTTTTTTTCTTTTGTTGAAGAAACATTTTCTATTGGAGTAACTTCATAATTATATTCTTCTTTTTTCAACAAATTAGTTAAATTTTTATATTTACTTTCAAATTCAGGATTTAATTTTTCTTTTTTAATATAACTTGGACCTTTTTTTAATGCTCCTAAAAACTCTTTTGCAGAGG
>CAZSMA010000083.1:0-5472 GCA_964608065.1 uncultured Methanosarcinales archaeon | reverse complement strand
TTTAAAAGTAATAGCTTTTCTTAATATATCATCTACATATTCTGGAATTTTATCAGGAAACATTTGGTGAGGAAGTTCAACACCATACATACGAGTACCAGTTAACATATAACAAACTACTTTTCCTAAAGAAAATATATCCGCTCTATAATCTATAGGACCAAATAATTTGGGGTTTTCTACTTCAGGGCTTGCATATAAACCAAGTATAGCACCAAAGGAGGAAACGCTTCTAATCCTTTCTAGGTTTCCACCACCTGAGCCTTCTAATATGAACCCCCCTTGGCTCATATTTTGCGTAAAATCTTTAAATTCTTCAGTTTCTTGTTTAGCTCTTGCTAAATCAAAATCAGTTAGTTTTGGGATACCATCTTCAGTAAAAAGTATGTTTGGTGGCCATATATCCATATGGATTATACCTTTTTTATGTGTATAATCTAATGCATCTAATAATTGGGTAATAACATCTATGCTTCTTTCAAATGATAAAGCACCTTCTTTTTGAACTAATTTTTGTAAATTTAGTCCATTAACGTATTCCATAACAAAATAAGGTATTTTATCAACACTTCCTATATCAAAAACTTTGACAATGTTAAGATGATCCAAGGATGATATTCTTTCAACACCTTCTAAGAATTTTTTTACAACTTTATTGTTTTTTGAGTAGGTTTCATTAAGAAATTTTATAGCTATAGTAGAATCTGTATCCACTTCTATAGCTTTCCAAACAGTGCCAAAACCACCTTCACCAACTTTTTCTTTTATTATGTAATTATCCAGTCTTAGGTCTTTCTCCACTTTATCACACCCTTAATTTTATCTTTTAATGATTTGCATTGATATTCTAGGGTTTTGAATACATCTAAATGAGTTTTCACATATTTATCCCAATTTGTGAAATATTGAATAGTATACTCTGATGAGTTAATTTTAGTGGCTACTGTAGCCACAAATTTTGAAGTATCTTTAGTTGCTTCTTGTATGTAAAAAGCAATTACACCATTTTCTAAAGAACTAAAATTATTTATTTCAGTTAAATCAGTATGATATTCTGGGCTCATTGATCTATAATCTTTAATTGTTTTACTAGCTGATACCCAAATAAAACGACGACCTTCAGCTATATTATATTTTTTAGCTTCGCTAGAATGAAGTATCCCTTTATAATTTGTTTTTATAAATTCATCAATTTTTTTTTTTACTTTATAAAGATCACATAAAGATTTTTGTGTTAATTCTATGTCTATTTTTTTAGGAGGCAAAGAAATATAACCTTCTCCAAGTTTGTCCTCCAAAATTTTTTTTTGATTATAATAGGATTCTAAAAGAAGCGTTGCTTCTTCTTCATTAACCTTATTAAATAAATTCCATTGAATTTCTGGAGTGAAACCATTAAATTTAATAGGCACACCAAAACATAGTCCTTTATCTTCTTTTTCAATATTAGAAATCATTGATTCAAACTTTTCAAGTTCATTTTTTCTTCCCATATTCTTGAGGATTTTTACTAAGTCATTATTATCTCTATATTTTTTTGTATTATCAAAAAGTTCAGTTTCTGATAGTTTTAGATAATAAGAGAGATTTACAACATTATTTTGATTTAATAAAGTCCTTATAACATCCATTGCTGCATAAGAGGTATGGTCTTCATGTGTATGTAATGTTTTGAGAAGATTTTGTGCATAAGATATAACTTCCTCTTTGATTGCTTTCCTTAAATTTGGGATTTCATCTAAGAAACTTTTTCCACCAATAAGTAAACTAGAATAAATTGGAACCATAAATTTATTATGTGTTCCATAAACTCCCCCGCCAATTATTTCTTTCTCTATCCCATATACCTCTTTAACAACTTCTTTAACAATTTCATAAAATCTTTTTGTATCTGTGTGATCTAAACCAACAACATTTGGTATTAATTCTCTTTTACTTAAATGTTTTAGCGCCTTGTATGTACAAGCATCTACAGGATTTTGTATACACATTAATAACCTATTGTTTCCAAATTGCTTAGATCCTTGTAATGAATCCATTATAGTGTCTGTAAGTTCTAAATTTTCTAATGCTGCATTTCTATTTACTGTTTTGCCCTTCACTCCTTTAACTCCTGAAGAAATAAATATAACATTACACATCTCTTTTAGTTTATCTAAATATGCTTTGAATGCATCATCTTTGTTATAATGTATGAAAGGTGTTTCTACAATATCTACTAAAAGACCTTTAGTGTCATATTGCCCCTTTAATATTCTATATTTAGCTCTTGCTTTTTCTATGTCTCTATCAACCAATATTAAACTCTTTAATTTTAATCTATTTCTTTTAGGTAATGTAGAGTATTCTCTTAATATTTCTTCAGAAATCTTTTTTCCAACACTTCCTGTTCCAACAATTCCTACTTTAAGTTCTAATGAGTTCATTAAGCACCCCCAATAATCAGAATGTTAAATGATTATATAAACTTTTTGCTTCTTTAGAGTGATAAATAGGAATATTTAAAAACTAAAAAACTATTTTAAATAATTATGAATGAAAATATCTTAGAAGATATTGGATTAAGTAAGAACGAAGCTAAAGTATATTTAGCTTTAATTGAGTTAGGTTCAAGTACTGTCAGTAAAATATCTGAAAAAAGTGGAGTTCATAGGACAAATTGTCATGATGTGTTAAATAGATTAATAGAAAAAGGATTAGTAGCACATATAACAAAAAATAATGCAAGATACTATGAAGCTACAGATCCAAACAGTTTATTAAATATTCTTAAAGAAAAAGAACATAAAATAAAAAAGATCCTTCCACAATTAAAATTAGGTAAAGAATTAGCAGTAAAAAGCGAAGCAAACATCCATGAAGGATTACCTGCGGCTAAACATATTTTAAATCATTTATTGGAGAAAAAGGAAACAATACTTGTCTATGGAGTTATTAGTGATGTTGCTGAACTTATAGGGCCTTTCTTAGAACAATTCCATAAAAAAAGAATTAAACAAAAGATATGGATGAAACATATTTATAATACTGACGCTAAAGATAGGATTAATTATCTTAATAAATTACAATATACTGAAGCAAGAACTTTACCAAGAGAATTTGACAGCCCAGTTGCAACAAATATTTGCGGGGATGAGGTTGTTTTAATATTATGGAAGAAAAAAGCTTTAACAATACAGATCAAGAACAAAGAAATAGCAGATGCTTACAGAAGATATTTTGAATTAATGTGGAAATTAGCTAAGATAAGATAAGTATTACACAAATTGATGGTTTTTGTTCTAAACTTCGTGAGAGAATTTCTTGCTTTACAAGAAAAGCAAGAACCTTTGCAAAGAAGAAGGAATGTATTGAAAACAGATTAGAGATATTTAGCATACAACATAATCTTATTGAAGCAAAGAAAGGAGCAATTCCAGCCATGAGAGAAGGTTTGCTTTGCAAACCTTTGACATGGAATGATTTTTTTAAGATAAGATTAAGAACATTAATCTAGGTCAGTTCGTTTATGAAAGTTGTATTTATCACCACTCCTAAATGACTATAAAATAGAAAGGTTTATATAGGAGTTGTTTTTAAGTTAGGAATATGGCAATGAAACTTGAAGATAAGCTTATAAAAGGTAGTGATAAACTTAAAGAACTTAATGAAAATTCTAATCCTGTTGAGAGAAGGAATTTTTTAAAAACTTTAGGATTCGTTACAGGTTTAACTGGTGTTATTGCTGCTTGTAAAAAAAGTAATCCCTATGAACCTGATCCAATAATTAAAAGTGCTTTACTTTATATAAAAGATTTTTATGGAAATGCCATTACAGGTGGTGTTGTAGATACTGATAAAGGAAGATATCCTATAACTAATGGTGTGTGTACTGCTGAGTATAATAACTCAACAGAGTGTGAGATTAATGTTAATAACCATGTTAAATGGCGTAATAGATTAGAAAATGGAAGAGAACATATTTTAATACCAACAGAATGGGAAAGATTTTTTGCCCATAGTAATATTGCTGCAGGAGGCACTTATAAATTTAATAGCAATATTCTAACATATATAGATGGTAATATTTCTGACCCTGACTATAGTTTAGCTAAAAGTAGATTAGCTGTTTCTGGAAGTGGAAGAGCAGGTCAGAATTTTGTGGATAGTGCAGATGAAGCAAATTTTATTGTACATTTGAATTCCGACAGAACCAGCCATGCAGAGCCTGGAGCTAGTAATGGCAATATTACAAGATGTGATGTTTATTTAAAGAATAATGTTCCATGGGAACGGATAGATGAAGAAATTGCACAAGGATTAACACATACAGGTAATGCTCTTGCTTCAGCTCCAAGTGAAGGGATAGATAGTTGCATTGGTGGAGCATTAAGAGGATGGCAAGATATTGATTCTAAAATTATGAATGCTTTCTATAATAGAAGAAACAGCAAATTTACTGGAACTGGGTATGAAACAGAGCTTTAATAAACTACAATATCTAGATATTCTTTGAAATCAGGGTCTCCATAATTTCCAGTTACACAACAACATTCTGTAGCCCCCCCAAAAATACAATCTGAATCAAACCAATATTGTCCATCTGTTGGTTCCCAAGGGCAAATATCATTACAATGTGCTTGTTCTTCACATGCTGCACCATTCCAATACCACCCAATTCTACAACACTGATTAGGATTAGCAGCTGTATCACAATAACTATTTGTATAAAGATTGCATACTCCGTTAGTAGCAGTACAAGTTCTTAACGGGTACAGTATCCAGTTAGGGCTTCCATCACAGTCAGTGTCATCTGCAAGTCTATAGTTGCAGGTATTAGAACTATAGATAGGGATTCCACAAAAATAAATACCAGTGTTATATGTAGTACATATATTACACCAACAAATATCTTGGTTGCATTCAGGGTAAGTACAGTCTGAATTAGTCATTTCAGTACAAGCGTAACCTGAAGGACACTGGCCTAGGCAACTGTTTGAAGTGTAATATTGGTAATCACAAGGTGATGCTGCAGGATTGAATGGAACACATGAACCGCTTTGGCATACAGTATCCCCAGTACAAATGCAATCTATAGGGCATGTCTCACAGTTTTCAGCCGGAGCCTCACATGCAAAATCAGGAGAGTCTCCACATCCTGCAAAGACAAAATTTAAAGCTGTTAAAAAAAATACTGAGCATATTAACAAAACAATTATTTTTTTCATTATTTATCACCTTTTTTTTTTTTAAAAAGCTTTTCTAATCTATTGCTATTACTTTATTTCTACACCATCTTTCAAAGCAGATTTAACTATGGTTATTTGCTTCTTTAACCTATTAAATTCACCAGGTGTATAGCATAAAAAATCAACAGGATAACTTAAATTCCAGTAATCATACATCTTGGTAGCTCTTTTCCTGTATTTCAGGCCTTTGAACTTATTAGATACTACAACTAAATCCAAATCGCTGTATTTATTAACACTTCCT
>CAZSMA010000082.1:0-6575 GCA_964608065.1 uncultured Methanosarcinales archaeon | reverse complement strand
ATTATTAAAATCAAAAATAAAAAGAGTGCCATTATTCTGGTCCAAAGTATCTCCGATTCGGTCGGAGCAGTGAACTAAAACATATCAAAATTATTCAGTTTATGCAGAAGATTTAATCCTAAGGATTAATGCCCCACGAGACGTGTTACACTTTTTATGATACTTTTTGTAACAAATTGTGTAACACAAAATGTTACAATTTATGTTATTGGTTCAACGCCCCAACATCATTATTTCTATTAAGGAATATTTATATAATTCAATAAGATATTTTCATTATGAACATTTTTGAAAAGAAGTATGGGATTAAAGAAGATAAGAAGGTTAGAACTTTTCACAGAAGCAGAAGAATGTTTTGTATTTATCAAAACAAATTGTTTATTGCTGAACCAAATTTAGAATATTCTCATGCAGTTTGGTTTGAAAAAGAAGGTTGGATATCTAAAAAGGAAGATGGACTGATGAATGAAATTGCTAGAGGTATTGTAAATAGTGAAGGAGATATTTATTTTTATGTGGGATATGATTTTAATATAAATAATGAAATAGAATCTATTTTTTTCTCACATCTTAAAGAATTAGTTGAAAAATTGAATTTGAAATCCAACGCAAAGATTTTTGGAGGCTTAATCAAACAGGAAGTAGGAAAAATTTGGCCTCCAAAAAAAGAATATGGCAAAATAGAAGATAATTTTAAAAGTAATAATAACTTCTTTTATTCATATGGAAAATAAAGAACAAATTATTAAAAAATTAGACGGGGCAAATATGGACATTGATTTAACAACAGAACAAAAAGATATTCATTGGAATCAAAACAAATGTCCTTGGAACGAAATAGAGAAGACCAATGAACATAAGTGCTGTGTAAAAAATATTTCTATTTGTCCATATTTTTGCGGAATAAAATATTTAGATAATATTTTATGTTGTTATCCTCACAAAAATCCAAATGAAGGTAGCGAATAATTCTTTAATTTGTTTAAACGATAGTTGCACATAACCATTTAGACGGGCAGGAGAACTTCCTTAAGAAAAAATAGACCTATTCCATAGTTGGCGATATCTTGTTGTTCTTTGATATAATCAGCTCTACAAGTAGATGCCTTTATTAAATTATATTCTTCTTCGCTACAATATTTTGGAACCATCTGCTCTTTAGAATAAAATTCTTTCAAATCTTCAAGTTCAATTTCCCTAGCCACTTCTGCGAACAAATGATTTTCTGAAGCTCCATTTAGAAAATCCGGAACTGATAAATAGATTTCACTTTTCAGATAATTTTTTCTATCATTCATTTTATTATTCCTTATATTCTTTCTTTATTATAAATTCTTCATTACAGGTGTTCTCGTATAAATTTGCTAAATCTAATGCAAAATCAAATTGCTGTGAATCATAAACAAAAAGCCTATTCAATTCAGGTATAACAAGTATGGAATTTTTATAAAGAGAAAATGAATTTAGGTTTGAATTTAAGCAAATGTTTTTCTCGTCTACAAATTTTCTTGCAATTTGTTCTAACTGAGAAAATTTTTCCGATAAGGCTATTTCCTTGGGAGTTCTTTCAATAACTTTGACTATACTTAATAAAATATTTTGATATTTTTAAATATATATATATATATATCATACAGTTTAATTCTTCAGAAAATTATACATTCATAGTTAAATATGTCGAGTAAATTCTCTTGCAACAACTTCAGCAATTGATATAGAAGAGGAATTGGGATTATCTTCCTCTGCATTAATTTTAATCTTTTCGATGGAATCAGTTACTATTCCAAAAAAACAAGACTTGTTATTATACAAATCTTCCCTTCGTAAGAAAATAGCATGATTTTCCTGAAAGGAATATCCAAACCACTGGTATCCCTTTTTTAAAATTGAATCTTCATAATAAAATGAATCATCAAGAACAATTTTTGACTGCCTTCCTTTAGCCCATTTCTTTTTAACACTTCTAAATAATGACTTGTAATCTTCAACTGAATTAATACTTTTAGTTAAAACAAAATATACTTGATCTTTAATTACGGGCTTACTCTCTTCGTCTGATAAAAATTCTATAACAGAAAAAGGTGTTTCATTTTTGATTGGCGAGACAATCTTCTGAATAGAATTATCCAAAGAGCTTACAGCCCTTATATCCATTGTATGAAGCCAGTTACAAGTTATGTCGGGTCGGACATTTGATATAGAATCCTTAAAATAACTGCATAATTTATCAGCATACATTTCATTTACTCTGCTGATTTTTTCAAAATAATTAGAAAATTGATTTTTGTTTATTTTAGTTGCAGGATTGTCACCTATTTTGGTCAAAGAGCTATGACACCAAACCTTACTCCTATTTGGCTTCATGCAAACAATGATTGTTGCGGCACTTGTAAACTCAAACGAACCATCTTTATCCATCACTATACATTTGTATGAAGGGGAGTGCACTGCTGTCCCCTCATATTGCTCTATCATAAAATCACCCATTACAGTATGTTGTTCTCTCCCTTCGAGAGAAGTATCCAAAGAAGTCTTAAAAAGATGTTCATACATTTTTGGATCAGATTTTATCTCTTCAACAACTTTTTCCAGTTGCCCATATTCCAGCTGTTCAAATATGTTGCATATCTTCCCAATCCGCTGGGTTGGATAGCAATATTCAATAAATTTTTCAGGTTCCAAATGTTGTGATTTCATGTTTGTTTCAGCTGAGGATTATTTATATAGTTTTCATTTCCTATTATATATAAAAACTATGGAAGACCGTATTTTTCCGTAAAGACACAAATGTTTTCCCAATCACCAAATAATTTGATACTCATTCCCCCATCAAAAACTGTATTATAATTGACGGGTTGTCTTGTAGTAAGTCCATTTGGAGAATTGTGAATATGGTCAATAATAATTTTATCCTCATCTCCTAGCAGAACTTCACCGGCTGTCTTTCCAATTAGCAAGGAGCTTTCTGGTATATATGATTCATATGCATCGATATGCCCCATTCTTTTCCTTTCTTTTAGAGATAGTACCCCATTCATTATCAGATAATTCCTTTACTATTTAATAAGCTTTCTTATCTTTTTGAAGTAATAAAAATTAAGGAGTTGGATAAGTGGTTCTCAAGCAAAGAACATAATCCTAAATTTCGAAATTCGGAAAAGCCCGTAACATTTATATAATTTCTATTAATACTAATTTATTATGGCAACATTTGAAGATTTTCAAAAACTTGATGTAAGAGTTGGCAAAATAATAGAAATTAAAGATTTTCCAGAAGCAAGAAAACCTTCGTATAAATTAAAGATTGATTTAGGAGAAGAAATTGGAATTAAGAAATCTTGCGCTCAGCTAGTGAAAAATTATACTAAAGAAAACCTGAAGAATAAATTAGTTATGTGTGTAGTAAATTTTCCCCCAAGACAAATTGGACCAGCAACATCCGAGGTTTTGACTTTAGGAGTTCCTGATGAAGATGGAGAATGTGTTTTAATTGGGCCAGAACGGAATATCCCAATCGGTAGAAAATTGTATTAGGACTTTTCGAATTGAATGCAATGTGGACGAATATAAAATTAACTTAATGATTAAATAAAAATATATGTTCTCACATAACATATATCATAGGACGAGCATACTGCAAACATAAGCAACAAGTTTTTAAAGATTGAAATTAAATGTTAACTATCGAGTAACGAGAAACATGAAAAGGTATAAAATTTTCTTTGATATTGACGACGCACTCTACTATTCTAATCGATTAAAACACATCGATCGCTTTGGAGATGATTGTGGGTGGAATCCCTCAGAAGATGCAGGAAGTGCGTATTTGGAAAATTATAAGAGACAAACAGAAGACACTGATATGCGGAAATTTAAAATACTTCCAGAAATAGTTTCATAAGATATTTTGAAAAATTAATTATGGACAAGTCTATCACAATAAAACATAAAAAGAAAAAACCCGCCTTCTTTTAATGAATCCAAGAACCAATTCAAATTATGTTAGAGAAATAGTTAGGAACTATTTAGAGGTAACCCCAGAATTTAAAAGTATTCAAAAAAACGACCCTATCACATTGGGCCACATAGGTCGCCTCTCGAATATTCTATTTGAGAAAGGACACGGAGATTGCCGACTTGATAAATATATGAAAATCTTGGAAGAGGAATGTAATGCTTAGACTTTCAGATCTGAATAAAAATTCATGTACCCCCCAAAAAATGGAGAATGAAATCAAAGTATCTGAAAATGAAAACTTGAGAGATATCTCAAGAGACAATGTGTATTTCAGATTGAAAAACCCTAAGCAAAAATCGAAGCTTTTAGATATTATCTTTGATGAGGGAATTCCTTATACATCTCATTTAAGTGATATTTATTCTTCATCTAATAAAATTGTGAACTATCTTGAATCGCAAGGTTTTTATTTCGATATAATTGATTCTATAGATATAGGCAATTTGTCTCTTAAAGAAAGAAATGAAATTAAAGAAAGATGCCTATCACAACTGAGAGAGAAAAAAGATCAACTAATACGTAAGCTCTCTAAAAAGTATGGTATAAAATATGCACGTCGATGAAGATCCAATCACTCGTGTTGAAATTTCTATACCATTTAACCGGAACACGGCAGGACTAATTGAAGACGAGCTAAAAAAATTTGAAACCGAATTAAAAGAGACAAATAGAAATTACATTGCTATATTAAATAAAATGCCCCTTGCTGAAACTGATAGGGAATATGATGAGATTATTAACCTTTGTTTAGTAATAAGAAAAAAGTTAGAATTAATATTAGAAATTGAGGAGGCAAAGGAAGAAGATATTTTAAAAATTCCAGAATTAAAAACTCTGAGAAATAACGATGCTATAAAAAATGTATTTAAACAAAGCATAGAACAACTTCTAAAGATAAAATCCTATGAATACGATGAAGAAGGGTTAGAGGAATATTTATTATATAAAATGATACAGAGAGGGGTTGATTATAGCTTATATAATAATTTAAACTCTCTTAAATATGGTTTAAAGAAGATCTTAGAAAAAGAAATGCATAATATGCTAAATTCGGGGAAAAAGTTTAGGGAAATAAAAGTGGACGATATTGATAAAATAAAAATTAATAAGAGTGGAAAAAAGTTTATTGAGAGATAGGCTTATGATCCCAGAATGGGTTGTAAGATTTATCTGGTATATATAGTGGCCTGGGATCTATATAACTTATTTTTATTACATCATATAGTTTTTCATCCTCTAATTTTGATAATTTAGGATTAAGTTCCTTTATTTCATCTCCTCTCATATAGTCTGTTTCTATCCTTAAAAAATCATCAGTTAAAAACCCCTCATTGCTATTGTAGATATCATCTAAAAAATTTCTACTAATTAATGTATTAATTGGGAAATAAACCGTCTTAAATCCATCCATTTTTTTACATCCGATCCTTATACAATCAATTCCTTCTACAGCTAAGAATTCCAATGCGTTACTCATTTTTGAACCTTCAAAATATCCTCTTGGCATATAGACCTTGACCATATAACTTACTGTTTAAACATGATTTATAAACTTTTTGTTTGGTGAAAATTGTCTTTTTGAATCCTTTTAGTTGTCTGTTTTTTGTTTTGGGAATTATTCCAGCATTAGGTATAGGGCACAAAAACCAAAACAAAGGAGATAACAACCATGTCAGAAAATAACTGGAAAATTAGATTACGAAATAGAAGATATTACTTTATACTATCTCTTCAAGACTTCTTCTAAGTCATGCATAATATTGTTAAAGTTGTCATCCTTGAATTCATCTGGAAAGTCCGTAGTAGCTCCTTTCAAGTGTTTTCCTTATTGCCATCCTATGTTCTTCTAACATAACGCCATACTTGAATACATTTGATTGGTGAACCATGTCTCCATAGATATTTAAGTATTTTTTTACTTGATTTAGGGTATAATTTGTCATTTTAGGTAACTTCTCAATAAGTTCGGGCAAAGTGCAGATTTTATGAAATTAATTGGGATATATGCAACTTCAAAATTTTATGTGGCGGTAGCAGTTTGTTTGGGTATTCCACTCAACATTTTAGCTACTAATTAATTAAGAATATAGAATATTTATGTATTTATGTATTTCAGAATACAAATCGGTGTATTTTCTGTGTTATCTCATTTTTGTCCTTATATTTTAATCCCCCTATTCCTCTTCATCCTTCCCCATCTAACCTTTCTTTCTCATCACCTTTCCCACGCCAATCCTTGTACATAATATATAAACACCGACGTCTTAACTTTTCCGTAACAAATTGAAATCAGGCTGCCTCAAACTTTTAAGAAAGGGGGCACTATGAATATTTTTGCCGGAACAGGTAAAATTATTGATGTAAATCTGAACAGCAAGGTTTTGAAATTCAATCTTGCGAGTGAACAAGGCAAGCCTTGTTTAATTCCTTGTGTGCTTTTTGATGTAGTTGCTGAAGATAATTTTAAAAGTAATGATCACTTCTTTTATTCATGTGGAGGAATAAAAACAAATTCTTGGCTGGTTTTATAAATGGAACATTATTCATAATTATTAGT
>CAZSMA010000081.1:0-6714 GCA_964608065.1 uncultured Methanosarcinales archaeon | reverse complement strand
AAAACCCTTTATTTTTCATGCATAATATTTTAGCTTCAGAAAGCTAAAGTATTACTAAAAAATTATAATAATTTTCATTCAGTTTTTTCAGCTTTAATTATTTTATATTCTTCAATATTATGGCATTTAAACCCTATAAATTTTCCATCATGATATTTTCCAGGCAACTCAAACTCATTATTAGAATAGTTTAAGCTTAATTCAACTTTATCTCCTACTTTTAAAGGATGAAAATCTAATTGTTGTGATGTTGCACATATAACATCTCTTACTTTACATTGATATTCTTTTTTATCATCACATTTAACTTTATAGGAAGGATATTCAGAATCTTTTTGTTCTATTACTGTGCCGCTTATAGAAAGTCTTCTATCACATCCCGAAGCCATAAATGCTGTAATACCTAAGCAAAGTCCTATAATTTGTGTTAATTTTTTCATTTTTATTCCTCCAAATCTAATTTAACTGCAATAATAAGAGAAAATATATAAAGTTTACTGCAAAATGTAAGTAATAAGTCTGTTTCTTTATAAATGACTCAATTTAATAGGTATTTTGCAATATCGAAACCTTTTTATACTTAATATATATTTAATATATATTAATGAGAAAAATCAAAATAAACTATTTGAATGAACTTTCTGTAAAAAATATTTGCGGTTATTTTGAACGCAAAGTTACAAAATTTGGAACAGGGGCAAAGATTGATTGCCCAAAAGAATATCTTGGAGACGAGGTGATTGTTCTTGTCTGTAAAAAAGGAATTAAAAAAGCTAAGTAAAAGTGAATTAGTTAGATTACTTCTTAAAGAACGTAAAATGCGACAAGATCTTGAAGAACGTTTAATTAAAATTGAGCATTATCTTAAAGCTTTTGATAATCCGCATACACCATCATCCAAGAAAAGAAAAAATAATACAAAAAAAAATCAAGATAATGAAGAGGATAAACCTCGTTTTCCAGGTAAGCCTAAGGGTAGCAATGGTGGTGGAATAAAACTTCCTGAACCTGATGAAGTTGTAGAACACAAACTTGATTTCTGTCCAGTTACGGGATTGCCCTTGGGAGAACCAATTGGATATTGGAAGAAGACAATAATTGATTTTCCTGACAAGCCAATAAGAGTAATTGAGCATCGAATTATGAAATATATTTCTCCAATTACTGGAAAAATAGTTACAGCTAATGTTTCGTTGCCTAAGGAGATTTATGGCAAAAATATTCAAAGTATTGTTGTAATGCTCAAGAATCTTACCAATTCTCATGGAAAGATTGCAGATTTCATGAGGGAACTTGGTGCTCTCAGCTTTAGTGATGTTCAAGTGCAAAATATAACCGATAGGTTTGCAAATAAACTTGAGAGCAAAAGAGAATCATTGCTGGAAGAGTTAAATAAGGCAAGTTATGCTCATGCTGATGAAACAAGTTTTAGAAAAGACGGACAAAATGGTTATGTGTGGGGAGTTTTTACTAAAACAATATCGATTCTAAGTGCAACAATGAGCAGGGCAAGAATAAATATCCAAGAATTGCTCAAAAACTTCAAAGGAATAATCGTAGTTGATGGATATAATGCATATGATATCTTTCCCTTAAAACAAAGATGCTGGTCGCATCTTATTAGAGAATTCAAAGATTATGTTAAAAACAATAAAGAAATAGAAACACAATATGCAAGACTAAAAGCACTTTATGAAACCATTAAAGTGCTTAATACAAAACCACCTGATGAAAAAGAAATAAAAAAAGCAAAATGGATATTGAATGATATTGTAACATGCTTGAAAGTTATTCAAGGAGCAAAAGGTCTAAGAACACTTATCAAAAATGGAGGCGAAGATTGGTTTACAGCATTGTATTATAAAGGTGTACCATTAGATAATAATCATGCAGAAAGAGAATTAAGACCTATTGTTCTTTTAAGAAAGACAATAGGATGTTACAGAAATGAAAAAGGCAAAAGATGGATTGATATTGTAGTTTCAGTATTACATACATGGAAATTACAAGGAAAGAATTTATTTCAAAATCTAAGAACAATAGCTGCCTAACTTATTACTTACTGCAAAATTTAACAAATGTGCTATCACGTTTTTAGTTCGCATATACTCCTCACCTTTGGTGAGGATACCTTGCTAGAGTGAATAGACCGCAGACTAATGGCAAAGCAGAACGATTCTTTCTAACATACAAGACAGAATTTGCAACTGGAAGCTTCTCTGGCTTGAAAGACTTTATCAAACATTATAATGAAGGCCGCCTTCATATGAGCCTCCATTATAAAACTCCTAGAGAAGTCTGGGATTCATTTAAAAATGCGAATTAGTTTCGTGATGCGAACCAGTTTCGGGATAACAGATTAAAATAACTAATTAATAAAGCTTTTAAACATTCTATTTAACTGCAAATCATGGCTTTTTGGAAAAATACACTAGTTTCAATGGGAATGATAACAACCCTTTTTACTAGTTCTCCAGCTGTAAGCACTGAACCTAAAGAAAAGCAAAAGATAGAACAAACAATAGAAGATAAGCTCAAAGAAGATTTAAATAAGCCTCAAAAAAACATCTCACTAGGAATCCCTGGCTGGACAATACTAGACACAGGCATTAACTCGAACTTTTCAATTTATTTCAAGCTTCCAAACAATTTCCATTTAAATACAGACGGAACTTTAACTGGGCAAGGCTTTAAATGGAATGTAACAGAAGAAGATTTTTCATTTAATAATATGCCCATTATGGGATATTTCAAAAGTTTAGAAGATATTGAAAAGACCTATATGAAAGAAATTATGATTGGCAATACAACTCTTGAATCATTCATAAATTTATTCAATTCAGAAAAGGGCGTGATTGGAGATTCCTTATTGGATAATATTTATGGTTTTAAAAAAGAAATATTGCATATTTACAAAGACCTATATTCTGAAGAATTCGTATATGGATTAATTTCAAGCATGATTACAGGAAATATAGATGAATATCTTGATGAACAGAAAGTAAGTGAAAAACAAAAAAAAGAAACAAAAGAAGCCTTTAATGATTTTTTAAATGATATGGATTATGTATTTAATGAAACACAAATAGATGATATAATCAAAGGAATACTAGACAATGATCCTTTTGACAGCATTACTCTCAAAAAAAGATCTTTAAGAAATATTCTTGATTTAGCAGAAGGTTTTGGAAACTTAATGGATGTAGAAAAAACAGATAATTCTATTAGCGCTAAACTAAAACTTGAAGGTAAGGGAAAAGCCGAAGGGAACTTATCTTTTTCATATAAGGTTAAATTAGGAGACAAAATTAAAACCTTTGACCACATTTTATCTTCAGAATATAGATGTTTTGGTCAGGCATCATTTGATCTTAATTTGAAATTCAAGGATGGTTCAAAAATTTCTGAAGTTTTTGATATTGATCCAATGTTAATATTTCTTTATGATTTATATGATATAGATATTCATCTTAAAGATATTTATCTTAATGCAAACTTAAAAGTTAAATCAGAATTATTTGAAAAATTATCTGAAGCATTTGAATTATCTGATAAATCTAAGTTTGGAAAGAAAGGATTTGGAATTATTTATGAAAAAAGGAATATCTTCCACGAAAAGGGTGATATTTCATTAGATCTTATATTAAATACAGGCAATATAGAATTGACTGGGGATTATAAGGAATTATGGAAAAGCATGATGGAAAATAGAAATAGAAATTTAATTTATGCTTTTTCTCAAGAAAACAAAGATTTATTTTGGTACTTAATAAGTGCCGGCATTGAATTAAACAATGAAAAATATACCTGGCAAACAAGAGAGATTAATAATGGTATAGTGAATTATAAAGGGAATGAAATTAATGAAACTTTAAGCATTATTCCTAGATTGAATTTTGTAGCAGGATTGAAAGGAAATGTAATAAGTCCTTTTGTTTCATTTAGAAGTTTTCCAGAATCTTCATTCAAGGTAGGAACTTTTTTGAATTTTCCACATATCGCTGCAAGAGTTTCAATAGAACAGTTAATTCAAGATACTAATTACCAAAGACTGCTAATTCATCCTTTTAATCCACCAACAACATTTACTTTAGAAGCTTATTCAGCTTTATTTGATAAACATGGAAATAATAAATTAGAAAATTATTTTATCCAATCAGAACAAATTGATGCTTCTCCTTTACCTAGTAAAATTACTGCCCAAGACCAAATTTCAAGAAGATTATTTTCAGACTTAAATGGAATTTTATTAAATGTAAGCTATTCAGGTCATGAAGTTTTAGCAAGGTCTATATATTGTGCAGATTCCAGCTTCTTTGTAGGCGGAGGTTATTTTAGTGATGTATTAGAGAATTTACATGGTGTTGATTTTGCTATAGGATATGAAGATTTTTTATTAAAAGCAAGATATGGTTATGCAAATGCTAAAGGCCATTACTCTCATTTAGTTAATTTTTCTGCTGGCGGAAATATAAATGATTTGTTAATTATTAATTTAGATTTAAGGGCTTTTTTCTTAAAAGATACTGAAGCAAAATATCAAGGTGTAGAATATAATGAAAATGATGTTCAAGCCACTATTAATTTAATGGGTTATTTTTAAGATTATTTCAAAACTTTTCCTGTTTCTAAATACCATAAATAAAGATCTAACTCATCTAGGTTTAAATTTAATTTAGTGGCTAACTTTGAAAGCAAAGATTCTATTTCTAAATATTTATTTTTGTTTAAAGTCTTGGGTCTTTCAATCAATTTATTCTTGACTAATAAATCAACAATATGAAAGTCAATTATGGCAAAGTCCGAATAACCAATATTTCTCAAGAAATGGCTAGCCTCTTTAAAACCTAAACCTTTAACATTATTAACTAAATATTCTCTTTTATCTTCTAAAAAAGGAATAACTCCTAAATCATGTTTTCTAGCTTCAACAATATATTTTGCTCTGGCATTAGGAAATCTATGCCCTAATTCTTTCAATTTTTTACTTAATTGTTTTTCACTTAAATTATTAAATCCATCCTTGATTGAATCTTGAATATTAATGGCTCTTTTAGCATTAAAGTTAGCAGTCATCAAACAAAAGCTTAACTCTTGGAATAATTTATCATTAGGATATGATTTAAACTCTTTAATCCGGTTACTAATTACTTTACTTATAGGACTATTCTGTAATCTTTTTACTTCTTTCAATAACATAAGAAAGGTAAAGAAAAATTAGAATTTATAATACTTTTTATCAATTTACGTTTTATGACAAACATATCAAAAATCTTATAAAATAGCAAAATACTCCAATTTTTATGAATATAGAAAAAATAGCATTTTGTGATTTTGATGGAACTCTGAGTCAAGGCTATATTTCTATGGACTTTATGGATTATCTTTTTAAGGAAAACCTTTATGCAAAAGAAAGCTATGAAAAACAAATGCAATATTTTAAAGAAACCAAAACTGGAAAACTTTCCTATGATGCGTGGTGTGAAAAATGGGGGCAAGAATGGGCAAACGGCTTAAAAGGACAAGACTCTAATTTAATACAAATTAAATCTTCTGAATTTTTTCATAATTTTAAGCAGAACATATATGATTCATCTTATGGTCTAATGAATTATTTAAAACAAAAAGGATATACTTTATTGCTTATATCAGCAGGAGCTTATGAAGTAGTTAGTCTTGCCGCATTAGAGCTTGGGATGTATAAAGCTTATTCAACAAAAAATCATATTGAAAATAATATTTATACTGGAAAATTAAAAACTAATATCCATTTACTTGGAGGTAAGAGAAAAAAGATAAAAAATATTTCAGATACAAAGAAAATCCCTCTAGAAAATTGTATTGCAATGGGAGATTCTATTAGTGACATAGAAATGTTAGAACTTGTTGGTATTCCCATAGTATTAAATCCTTCTTTAGATTTATTTGATTTTACAAAAGAAAAAAAATGGACTATTTTCAAACATAATAACATTTTAGAAGAGATTAAAAAATTATTAAATTAAATTTTATCAGTCTAAAATTATTCTTAAAAATTTTCTATTTAAAAAATTAGAATTTATAATAATTTTTGTCTACTTTCGCTTTATCAATGTTTCTTTCCATAACTTTCTTTTCCACCATAAATGTATTCACAAACTTGGCTATATTTTGCCATCATGTCACCTAAAAATAATGGATTTTTCCTTTATTAAGTTGTACGAAAAGTTAATTAAGAACTTATTATTTATTTATTATATGTCTAGTAAAATTAAGTTTGTATGTGAAAATTGCCGATTTAAGTTTGAAAGACCTAATACTTGGCGCGAAAGGATTTGTCCTTTTTGCGGAAGAAATAACAGTATTCACGAAGAACTTTCAGTAGCAGATTTAGTAAAAGACTTAGACAATTTACTTTAGTAAAGATTCTTATTAATAAAAGAAGCCATTTCTATGTTTCCTGAGGCCTTATAAGCTTCTAAAGCTAATTTATATTCCCCTTCTTTTGCACAGATAGCAGCTACTTTATCTAACCTTTTCTTGTCTTTTGTTGGGATATAGGCTAATGCCGCTTCTCTAAACCTATTAATTTCCATCAACTCATCACCTAGTTCACAAAGAACTTCTTTATTTCCAGCTATTTGTAAACAACTTATAGCATCCCGATAATTATTTTGTCTAAAGAAAAGCAATCCAGCTGAAGTAAACACCTCTTTTCTCATTTGTTCAGATAGC
>CAZSMA010000080.1:0-6718 GCA_964608065.1 uncultured Methanosarcinales archaeon | reverse complement strand
TCTTTTCACTTCCTGACTGGGCAGAATTATACAAAACAATATGCTTACTCATTTTCTTAATTGAAAGAATAACGATATTTAAAAGTTTTGTTTCAAAAGATTTTTATACGTTGCTAATTCTTAAATTTTCATGTCTAAATCAAACTTAAATATAGAAAAATCTCTGACAATTTTAACAAGAGGTGGAGGACTAGCCTTTGCAGGTTTATTTATATCAAAAATCCTTAGCTATGCATCAAGACTTATTGTTGCAAGAATCGGTCCTGAACAATATGGGCTTTTATCTCTTGCTCTAGTTATCTTTAGCTTTTCAGCGTTTATAGCACTATTTGGATTCACCGCATGCATAATAAGGTATGTTTCTTACTTTCACGAAAAAGCAGACAACAAAAGATTAAAAGGAGCTTTCCTTTTCTCTTTTAAATTTACATTAACGCTCAGTCTGATTGTAGGATTTTTTCTTTTCATCCTTTCAGATTGGATATCCCTTACTTTTTTTGATGACATAAGGTTAAGCTTGCTGTTGAAGATATTTGCTTTTGTTATTCCTTTTGATATATTAAGATCTAGTTTCATAAGCACAATGCTCGGTTTTAAGAAAGTTAAGAATGTTATGATTGCAAAGAATATTGCAGAAAATATATCAAAATTCATCCTACTTGTTATATTGATATTCTTAGGGTATGGTTTGATTGGAGCTACTTTTGCTTATGGGCTTGCAATATTTGTAAGTTTTGTAGTTGCGGCAATATACTTCAAAAAATTGGAAATTTATAGGATTATAAAATCAAATATCCCAGCGATATATCCAAGGAAGGAGATGTTATTTTATGCAATTCCTTTGCTGTTGGCGTCTACAATCGCATTTTTCATAAGCTGGACCGATACATTTATGATAGGTTATTTTAAAGAAGCTTATGATATAGGGATTTATAATGCAGCACAGCCCACAGCACAGTTGCTTGTTATCTTTCCTAACGCCTTATTGACTCTTGCACTTCCTATATTGACAGGACTTTACACAAAAAAAGATAATAAATCTATAGCTTATCTTCTTAAGAAAATGTTCAAATGGGTATTTGCTTTTAATTTCATTATATTATTGTTCTTTTTGTTTTTCTCTTCAAATATCTTGTCATCTCTTTTTGGAAGTCAATATGTAGAAGGTTATCTTGCTTTCATAGTGCTCTCTGTTGCTTTCTTCACATTTTTACTTTCAGAGGTATTCGAGAGTATGTTATTGGCTTCTAAAAAAACAAAACTTATACTTTTTAATACACTATTTGTTGCAGCTCTTAATATAATTTTGAATTATATTTTCATCCCTAAGTTTGGAATCTTGGGTGCTGCATTAGGCACTACTATCTCATTTGTTATTTTTGCACTCCTTAGGATGGTAGAGGTGTACGCATTTACAAGAATATTCCCTTTCGAACTATCCATTTTAAAAATAATATTTTCAGGCATAGTGTCTTTGTTTGTTATCAAATGGTTAATAAGCCCATTAATATGTCCATCAAACATAATTATCTTGCTGTTCTTAGCAGGTCTTATGTTCATAATTAATCTGTTTATGTTATTGATTTTGAGAACCATAGACTTATATGAGTATGATATCTTCTTGAAATTCCAGAGAAAATTTGTAATGATGCCTGAGGGAATTAATAAATTCATATATAGGTTTGTTAAGAAGTAACATATAGAATTGACAGATTATATAAACTGTCTTTAAATTATATTTAAACAAAAAAAAATGAAACTAGCATTATTGAGTGTGGGAAAGTATGATGGTTATACACCTCCTTTGGGTTTAGCCTATCTTGCCACATATTTAGAAAAATATATAGGGTTTAAAGACACCATAATAATTGATGCTACATATGATGATATCCATGAAAGAATAAACGAAATAAAACCAGATATCATAGGGATATCAGCAAAAACAATAGAGTATGGTGATGCCATAAGGCTGCAGAACAAATAAAAAAAGATATGGATGTTCCGATAATCATAGGGGGGACACATATCTCAACATTACCTCATTCTATGAAACCCTGTTTTGATATAGGTGTGATAGGTGAAGCAGAAGAAACAATACTAGAACTTATGAAATACTATGAAAAAGAAAAAAACTTTTCTAACGTTAGCCATATTAAAAATCTAATATACTTTAAAGATAAAAAACTTAAGATTAATGAAAAAAGACCTCTAATTAAAGATTTGGATAGTATTCCTTATCCTGATAGAAAATATATCAACAAAAGATATTTTGAAAAAAGGATTGTCCCAGATAATAGTGGATATGGAGTATTGGGAAGAATCTTCACAGCAAGAGGATGCCCTTATAGATGTGTTTTCTGTTCGACTTGCAGGTTCTGGAACACAGTAAGATTTCATTCAGTGGATCACATCATAGAAGAAGTAAGAGAACTAATAATTAAATACAAAGTAAATTATATTGATGTAATCGATGATACCTTTGCGATCAATAAAGAAAGATTAAAACAATTATGCAAAAGATTCGAAAAAGAAGGTTTTACAAAAAAAGTAAAATTAAGTTGCCAATTAAGAGCAAACATTGTTGACGATGAACGATGCGCATTAGTTAAAAAATTAGGAGTTAACCTTGTAGGTTTTGGTTTTGAGAGTGGAAGTGAAAGAATATTAAAATACATCAAAAAAGGAAGCGTAACTGTTGCAGCGAATAAAAAAGCTATAATCACCTGCCAAAAACATGGGCTCAAAGTTTCAGGAAGTTTAATATTCGGTACACCTACAGAAACTATAGAAGATATGGAGGAAACACTAAAGTTTATTGATTTTTGTATTGAACATGATGTTCACAAACTTACTACATTTGTTATGACTCCTTATCCAGCAACAGAAATGTGGGAGATTGCAAAACAAAGGAATAAAGTAAGTGATGATATGGCTTGGGAATTATTATCACTCCAACAAATCAACAACCCTCTTTTACTTGATGAGCGCATTGATGTAGAAGAATTCAAAAAAATATTTTGGGAAGGAAGGAAAAAATTAGATTATTTTAGATGGAGGGCATTTAGAAGAAATCTTATAGAACACCCTTTTGTTGTTCTTCAGAAGATTTTAAAATCTCCTTCGAGAATAATCCAAGTTCTTAGAAATAAACACATCAATAAATGATACTCAAGAAGATTTTTTATTTTTAATCCTAATTAATGTATCAATAAATTTTGCAACAACATCTTTTTCTTGATAGTTCTTTTTTACGTGCCGATAACCATTTTCAATTAACCTGTCACGGAGCTTTTTGGAGGATAAAATTTTTTCTATAGCCTCTTTCAATTCAACAACATTTCCCGGTTCAACAAGCAGACCAGTTTCGTTATGTATCACTATATCAGGTATTCCTCCAGTGTTTGATGCGATAACTGGTTTTTTACAAGCCATTGCTTCTGCACTAGAGAAACCTAATCCTTCTTTTAGGCTAGGCAATACAAAAATATCACACGCATTATAATAGTCTGCAATCCTAATTGTATCTTGGTCTCCAACGACTTTAAATCTGTCTTTCATACCTAAATCTTTAGCAAGTTTGTTAAGTTTTTTATCTAGTGTAGGATCACATGTACGTATTAACATAACATCTTTTATTGAAGATATAGCTTTTATCAGACAATCCACACCTTTTTCTGGAGCTTGTGCTCTTGCTGTAGCTAAAACTATTTTTTTATTAGTTTTAAAATCAATATTGGTCTTTTTAGGTTTGAATATATCCATATCAACACCGTATACTGGGATAATTTCAACATTCTTTGCACCATATTTATTGATTGCACTATTCTTTATGTGGTTGCTTAATGTAATAACTAAAGCTTTTCTACATGAAAGTCTAACCATAAGCTTAAGGAGCTTGCCATTCCACCATTTTTTAAAGTTGGAATTTGGTGCTACACTAAAATATTCATAATAATCCTGGCACATTAGAAAAACTCTTTTTTTATTGCTGAAAAGGCATGTTAAATAACTAATAGTCCCAGAAATTGGACAATTAGCAACTATGAAATCCTTTTTTTTCATGTTTTTTCTAGTTTTGAAGAAAAGATCTAATAGAGACTTTGGAAAAATGATATCTATTTTTCCGGTTCTTTTGAAATGGTGCCCAAATTTATGCTTAAACTTTTTTTGCATTAAGGAAGTTGTGTGAAAATTATTATGTAATATGCTGAATATTTTAGGATGTGCTCCTCCGTGGGCTATAAATAATATGTTTATATCCTGTTTTTTAGTAATTTTTCCCATATAATTAATAATCCTTGTTATAGCCTTATAAAATTATCTTTTTTAGCTTGATTTGTTATATAAATCTAAAGATGTAGGCTCTGTAGAAAGTTTCTGATTGTCAAATAAAAAGAATCGATTGTTAAGTTGTAGGCTAAATATTTGCCGTATAAGTTTCTGGCTTGTTGCCAGAAGTTTTTGCCTTGTAGGACTGGTGAGAATCTTCTTTTGATTGCGCTGTTGTTGCTTTCTGATGCTGATCGTTTAGTGTACATTTTAGGTATGCCTTTTCTTTTTAGTTCTTTTCTATGTTTTCCTTTTGTTCTGTGGATTGGTACGTTTGGATATTTGGTTGGCACTATGCTTTTTTTGCCTCCTGAATCTTCTACTATTTGGTGGAACTTTTCTGCATCAAATTCCTTATCAGCAAGTACTGTTCTTCCCTTGAAGCACCCGCTTTTTGCTATTTCTGGCACGTCTTTCATGCCATGCCTTTCTTTAGCTTTAACGAATACGTCTAATACTTTTTTCTTATTTGTGCTTACTACTACTGTTGCTTTTCTGAGCTTATCTCTTCGTGGATCTCTACCGATTCTCTTACAATAACCTTTACTAGGGTTTGTGAGCTGGAAATATGTTGGGTCAAGACTGACTATCCTATCCTGACATTTACCTGCTAGTTGCATTAGCTTACGGATAAGTCTCGGAGGTAAGCGTGCAAATGCTTTCTGCAAAGTTGTGAAATGAGGCACACTAGGCAAACCAAGAGCAGTTGTTATACTAAGCCAACCAGAAAACAACCGGTAATCCTTCTGCTCTATCTGAAAAAGCACAAAAAGAACACAAACAGTATGCACATCAAACTTCTCATTACAAGTCTTACTCCAATGCACAGGAACTTTAGCACACTTAACAAGCCTACGAGTCCTAACCACAAGCTTATTATAACTCAAAACCTTATTAACCACTGGACATCACCCCGTTTTGGTTTCCTACTAAAACAAGTGATGTCCAACCTAATTATAACTTTCTACAGAGCCAAAGATGTAGAAAGATTTAAATATATAAATCAGGAGGATATGATTATGGACAAAAGAAAATTAGCCTATATTAAGGAAATTCTATTGCCTCCTTATAATAAAAAGAAATTTAATAAGTTATTGATAATATTCCAACATACATTTTTAAAAAATTCTTATGTTTTGGGTTATCCTTATAAGATTCAAATAGATCCATGTAATATTTGCAACCTTAAATGCGAAGCTTGCCCCTCTAATAACAGTCCTGATTATCCTAAGGGACAAATGTCTTTTGAAAATTATAAGAAAATAATTGACGAACTTGAAGATTATCTTTATTTTGTAGGGCTGTTTAACTGGGGAGAACCTTTTCTAAACAAGGATATTTTTAAGATGATAGGTTATACAAGTTCTAAAGATATAAAGACTACTGTAAGTTCTAATTTTAACCAGTTTACAGAAGAAATAGCAGATAAAGTCATCAATTCAAAATTAGACACATTAATTATTTCTTTAGATGGTGCTTCACAAAAAACAGCACATACTTATCAGAAAGGAACTAACTTTGACAAAGTTGTTAAGAACATAAAAATGATGGTGAGAAAAAAGAAAGAAGCAAATTCAAAGCTTCCATATTTACAGTGGAGGTTCATTGTTATGAAACATAATGAACATGAAATCCCTAAAGCAAAACAACTGGCAAAAGAATTTGGAATTGATGATATAGAATTTGCACATCTCAGATGGGATTGTGGAAGGGAAGTATTTAATGATAATCTTACCCAATTTAATAAAGTTAAACCCTATCTTCCTAAAAATGAAGAATATTCTCTATATAACTATAAAGAAAAGAGAAAGAAAATTATTTTTAAGAATAATTGTTCTTGGATTTGGAGATCTCTTGTTATCAACTGGAATGGTTCTGTTTCCACATGTGAATTATACTATGATTATAAATATGATTTCGGAAATGTTTTTGATAAAGGTGTAAAAGCCGTATGGAATAATGATAACTTCCGTTCAGCAAGGAAATCTGTCGCAAGAAATAAAGGATTTAAACCTACAGTATGTGATATCTGTAAGAAAAATAAAGCAATGGTTTAAGATAGTGAAAATAATGAAAATCTTATTTTTAAAAATAGGCAATTTTTCAAAAGTAAATGAAAACTTGATCGAACAATTTTCTAAATTACACAATCTTGATATTATAGATGCGCATGATGCAATAAATCTCAAAAAAATCAATCTGATTTCATTATATAATCTTATAGTGAACTTTACGACAACATTATACTTATACGGAAAGAAATGGAAACTTAACTACACAAGAATACCTTTTGCGTTTAAAGCAATGACTAAGTATTGCGAAAAAAAACTTAAAACTCAAGACTATGATATAATATTTCAAACCCAAACTTTGTTTTCAGCATCTTTTA
>CAZSMA010000079.1:0-6756 GCA_964608065.1 uncultured Methanosarcinales archaeon | reverse complement strand
TGGAGGAATAGGTTACCATTGCACTAAAGTGCAAGGTATCCTTTGAATGTAATGATTGTAAAAATACATAGAACAAACGATGGAAGAAACATTCTTGCAGTTTGTGATTCAGATTTACTAGGTAAAAAATTTGAAGAAAATGATTTACAGCTAGATTTAACATCCAACTTCTACAAAGGTGAAGAAAAAAACGAACAAGAGGTATTAGAATTATTCAAAATATCCCCTATAATTAATTTAGTTGGAGAAAAATCTATTAACCTTGCTCTAAAAGCAAAAATCATAGGTAAAAAACATATCATCAAAATAAAAAATATCCCTCACGCAGAAGCCTTACTTTAACCAAACCATTTACCCAAACCTTCCTGTTTTTCCTTTGCTTTACCAAAAACGCCTTCTATTCTCCTCTTAGCTAATTCCAGATTCTGTTTGACATAAACAGGAACATCGTATTTATCAGCCATGCTGATAGACGGCTCTAAATATTTTATTATAGATCCTTCTGAAATAGTGAATATGATTCTGCCCCCGCATTTACTGCACTTTCCTATTAAAGGTACTCTCCTGTATTTCGCATTACATTTAACACACCTGACTTGTTGCATTGAAAATTTCCTTAAATTCCCTTTTATATCTTTTAAAAAATGTTTTTCTATTACCAATCTTGCAACATCTCTTTCATCAACTGCCCTTATTTTTTCTGCTAGTTCCATCTGCCCTTTTAATTTTCCTTCCATAGATGGTATCAGCTTGTAAGCAGAACATTTTACACCGTTGTTTATATTAGAAACTTCATGCGTATAACCGAAATCAACGCTTTCTTTTTCTGTTCCAAGCCTTGATGCAATCTGCTCTATCTTAACTTCCCAAGGATTTTTGAATTGCATACACGCATAATAAAACTCAAGAGGATATTTCCATGCTATATCAATATCAAACACCATATCATCAACTTCTGATGGAACTAATGTAGAAGTTAAAACCAAAGGTGCATCTTGGGTAGACCCCCTATGGGCAGGTAAATAGTGTTTTGAAAAATTCAATAACGCATCCATTAATAATATTACGCAGCTTTCATCTCCATCTAAATCCCTCCTATGTGCTGCATGGAACAAAGGGTGTGCATAATAACCCTGTACCCTTGAAAAACCTATTATTCTCCCCATAATTGCTGCAGATGTATGTGGTGCTAAACCAAGTATAAGGTGTCCAACTAACTCTCTTTCTGATTTTAGTTTATAAAAAGGTTCTAGGCCATAAAGATTAACTAATAAATCATCTACAAATTTTGCTACTTTATACAAAACTTTATCTGCACCTTCATCTGGACTTTCTTGACATGCAGGTAAAATCACATCTTGTGGTAAAAGCTCTAGAACCTGGTCATCCCCTATTAGTTCCTTGCCTTCTATATCTTTTTCATAACCAAGCTTTTTTAACTCTTCTATGCTTGTTCCGGTTTCTTTTGCTTTAAAATGGGTTATTCCTAATTGGGTCATATCATACCTTGTTGTGCCATCTTTGTTTACATATATACCATTCTTCGCCCTCAATATCCCTTTTATTAGATGTTCTGGAACATGATTTTTATTTGACGTCCCTCTTACACCTTTAATTAAATCAGGGTATGTTTTTGTTTTAAGTTTTTTTAATATAAGATCAAAATATTCATTTATATTGATGCTTTGTTTTTTAAAAGTCTCTGCTTTTCCGTGTTTTTCGCATACCTCTTTTGGAATATCTCCGCAAAATTTACAATGATACATCCTCTTAGTACTCTTATCGCATTTAGGGCATACACTCAACACAGTCTCTTTATTGCATTTAAGGCAATGATAAATCGGAAATTCTGCCCTTATAATTCCTTCTTCCAGTGCTGCTTGGAAACTTCTTAATCTTCCGCCTTCCTCTCCAACAGGAAATAAAACATGCGGACTGCCAGTAAGCTGTCTTACCTTTGCTTTTTCTGGCCTTCCCATCCTAGCCCCTATGAAAGTACCTGCTTTATCCATAATTTTCACATCAGAAATCAAATTTATTATTTCTAAAACATCTTTACCTTTATTCTCCTTGATAGTCTGCTCTATTTTTTTTCCATCGATTTTATCAGAAATACCTAAAGAAAAACAAAAAGCAGCAGCAGTATCTTTTTCAATAACAACAAATTCATTACCTGTAACTGTATGTGGGACTCCTAATACTTCTAAAACCCTTTTTGGCCCTTCTTCCAAAGGTAATATTACTTTCTCTATTTCATTATCTTGTGTAACTATATTTGATTTATTCAACCAGTTCACTAATAACACAAACTGTTCCATTGAAATTGTTTTCCAATAATAAGTATATTCTGGATGTAATGGCACATCCATTTTTTTTTTGAGGGATATTGCTGCTGATGCTGTTATTTTTGTTGTTAAATATTGTTTCAGTAAGATTTCCAATGATGTTTTAGGAATCTCTACCATCTCTGAGAGTTTATCTAAATCTAAGGTCCCAAACATATCAACTGTTTTTTTTTCTAGATCTTGTATCCACCACTCTACACAATAACCTGCTGGAGCTAAAATATGTGCCCTATTAAAAAAATCTCCATAATTTGTCAATATATCTCCTAAAAATAATATCTCTTTTATGTCTTTGACAACCTGTTTTGCGTGTTTCGCTGATTGTAGTTTCATAACAGAGCCATCATTAAGCTTAACAATTGGCCCCTCAATACTATCACAAACTGTTAAGGCTGTTGATTTACCGGGCCTCTCAGTTTTTAACTGGGTGCCTACAGCAATAAAATTATTTAATACCACCATAGTAGCAGGGTGTATTGAACTAGAAGAAAACCCCCCTGTCCTTGACCTTCCATACCTCAACCTAAAACCCCCCACAGCTAAAGGCGCAGCAAGTACAGGCCTTCCTGCTGGCAAATCCTTAATAAAAGTATAATCCGGGCTTATCTTTATTTCATCTTCTTTAGATTTCCCTTTGGACTTGACTTTTTCTTGTAATTGTACAAAATCCTTTAAGAAGAACCAATGCTCTAAATCAAAGGATTTTCCCCATTTTGAGAGTTGTTTCCAAAGTTTGGGTGCTTTTTGTGATAAGCATTCTCCTACTACAAGGCACGGCCCATTCCTTATCCTATTGGTTTCTACTCTTTCTAAATCTTTACAGGTGCTTACTTCTATTTTTTCACTTGGATCTCCACCTATCTGGACAGGCAGATTCTTTACCAAAAACGCAATCTCTTCTTCACTTGGTAAATACTGTAAATTTGTAACACGTTCATGATAATCGTATACTTCTGTGATTGCCCTTCTAACTTCTATTTCTGAGGGGTCGTATTCTGAATATCCCATTTTTTTCCTAACATAGTCTGCAATTAAAACTGAAACTGCGGCCCCAGTACCTCCTGCAGACCTTATAGGGCCAGAATAAAAAATATCAAAATAATCTTCCCCTTTTTTGTTTTTCCTTAATTTAATGTTTGTAAATCCTTCAAGAGGGCTTGCTACAGTACCTAATGTCAAGTAAGCAAAGCCCACCCTTATTCCCACTTCCATTGCTTCTATCTTATTATCAAATTTACAGAATTTTTCTTTGGCAACCTCCTCTGCAATAGTCAATGATATCCTCCAGTCCAATACTCCATATTTTTTTTCCAGTTCCTTGATTCTCTTGGCAATTCCTACACCAATTATCTGTGGCGCAACTGTCGATATCAGTCCTTCTACTCTTTCTGCCATGTTTTTTGCAATAAGTATCTCTACTTCTGGCTCAGGGTCATACTTTTTTTTTCTTGCCTCTACAGCTATTTTATAGGCTTTCTTCAATTGCGAGTTTATTTCTTCAGTATATTTTTTGATTTCCATTTTCAAAACTTTAATATCTTTACAACCCTTGTCTGTAAATCTACAATAGGTACCCTGCAGGGTTCTGGGTGATGACCTACTTTTTCTTGGAAAGGGGTTTTACTTTGCCAGCAAGAACCACATACCAAAGTAATGTTCCTGTAATTGGACACAGACGTCTTGTGGATATGGCCTGTAATAAAAAAATCAGGGATATTTGTTATAACCAAATGGTCCTTTTTGGCATCAGGTATATATAATGTAGAAGTGTATGTTGGTGCTAGATGCCTTCTTTTTAGTAAAAATTTCATTATTAGATCTGCTCTATCATATCCTCCTTGGTTTCTTATTGAATCTACATTAGCAACATAATAATCAAAACTATAACCATGATAAAGCAACACATCAAATCCAGGAAAATCTTTAGTTGCTCCCATATTAACTATACCCGGGTTGCTGACCATAATGATATTTGGAAGTTCATAAATCGGCTCTGCAAAATCCCTATAAAGCTCTGGTTGAGGTTCTGCTATCCTCATAGCATCATGATTACCAGCACATATTATCAGTTTTATGTGGCACGGGATTTTTTTTAATAAGTTTGCGCATTCTTTATACTGCTCATAAACGTCCTTTATCACCAGCTCTTTGTCCTGCCCAGGATATATCCCTACACCATCTATTAAATCACCTACAATAAAAATATATTTCACATTTCTCGCAACTTCTTTTTGTTCTTCGCTTCCTGTCTCACAATTAATCCATTGTAAAAATTTATTAAATTGTTCTCCTAAAAAATGATCTGAACCAACATGAAAATCTGAAAGAAACAAAGCATACTCTTTTGTAGGATTCTTTTTTAATTCTTTGCCTAAAGGTATGTCTGGCCATAAGATATTATTCAAAAAAACAATATTATCTGAATTTGACCCTACCGCCCCTATCACTTCATCTAAAACTATGTTCTTTGCTTCACGGTATAGGTCGGGTTTGTTTTTATTTACTAGTGCTTTGATACTCCCTGTATTATCTTCTAATGTGAGTATTATGTTTTGATTTTTGGTTGTGTGTTTTTCAGTAACCATCGCAATTACAGAAACCTGTTCTCTTTCAGTTTTCTTTTTTATTCTGCTGATGGAGGTTATGTTTTCCAGCTCTTGCCTATTATAAAGTATGTTCTTTAGAGATTCGTATCTTCTGTTAAAAAATCCTACAAAGTCCTGAATACTCCTTTTTTTTGCTTCCTCTTGATAGGAAAACACAACTTTAACCTCTGATCTAGGTCCTTTGTCTCCTTTCTTGAAATTATCTAACGTGTCTTTATCTAAAATCGTTTCCTTAGTCACAGAACCAAAACTACATATCTTTTTTACGTCTTCTTCACTTAATTTATCTAATAACTCCTTGTTAACCAGAATTCCCTGCTCAAGAAAATACTCAACAATTTTCTTTTTCTCGTCCGCTTTTATATTTTTTAATTCCATTTTATAAAATAAAAACATTAAATATTTGGATTACGTTATTTAATAAAATAAAACGCACACAAACATAGCTAATTAAGATAAGCCTAACCCTTCCTCTAATATAGATTTTATCTTCATATTAACTGAACTTGGAGTTATCAAAGATATCTCTCTCGTCCTCCCATACCTTCCTTTGGATATTACTTTAGCATTTATTATACCTAACATATCTAATTCTGAGATCACGTCAGAAACTCTTCTTTGTGTTAAGGGTCTTAAGTTTGTTTTTTTTGCAAGGCCTTTATACAATTCGTATATCTCTCCTGTAAACAAGATGTTTTTTCTTTTTAAGTATAATGAAAGTATAGAATATAAAATTAACTGAAACTGTTTTGGCTGGATATTAATTATATCTATGACTCTGTCCCTCTCTATTTTTTCCTCTGCAGAATCTATGTGCTTAATTTCAACCTTGGTTGAATTGCTCCTCTCAGCTAATTCTGCAGCAACCCTCAATAACTCCAATGCCCTTCTTGCATCTCCGTGCTCTCTTGCAGCATAAGCAGCACATTTTTCTATTGCACCTAATGCAATTACATTCTTCCTGAAAGCTAAGTTTATCCGCTGTTTCAATATATCCTTTATCTGAATTGCGTTGTATGGTGGAAATAAAATTTCCTCTTCTGAAAGAGAACTTTTTACCCTTGGATCAAGGTTATCCACAAAAATAAGGTCATTACTCACTCCAATAAGGGTTATCTGTGAATTTTTTAATTCTTCATTTATCCTTGTAAGATTATATAATATCCCGTCTCCTGCCCTTTTAACTAGTTGATCCAGCTCATCTAAAATCAAAAGCAGGTTTTTTTTTTCTTTATCCAAAGCCGAAAAAAATATTTTATAGATTTCGTCTGTTGGTAGCCCGGTTGGGGGTATCTCTTTTTTGAATTCTCTTGCTAGCTGTGCAACCAGCCTATATTCTGTGTCTGCAACTTTTTTTAATTTACAGTTTATATATACTACGGTAAGAGGTATGTTGTTTTTCTCAGCAACCTTTTTTATTTGGTCGGTAGTATACTTCACTGACAGAGTCTTACCTGTCCCGGTCTTGCCATAAATAAAGAGATTAGAAGGCCTCTCTAATTTAAGTATAGGGGCTAAGATATCTGCTACTTGTTTTATTTGTTCATCCCTATGGATTATAAGCTCTGGAGTGAAATTTGATTGTAGTGTTTTTTTGTTTATAAAAAAAGATTCTCTTTTCAAAAAATCTTCAAAAAAACTCCCAAGATTCCTTTGTTTCATAAAGATTTACAAAAATAAAAACTTTATAAGTGTTATTATACTTTAATATACATACCCCTGTGTTTCTATTGGAAACTATACTTTCAAAATATTATTATATTTCTAAAAAATTAATATTAATTATAATATAAAATATATATATA
>CAZSMA010000078.1:0-6761 GCA_964608065.1 uncultured Methanosarcinales archaeon | reverse complement strand
CAAGATGTGGTTTTATGGGGAATTCTGTTTTCATTGGAAGATTTGGAAGAAGGGTTGAAAAATTAATTATGCAAATTCCTTTATAAAAGAAAGAAGAAATAGGAGTGTATATATTCTTAACCAACATAATGCTTTTATATAAAATCATCTTATAGTTTTAATGGTTCTAATAAATAATGCAAATACAATTGAAAATAAATCCACAAATTCCTATTCATTCCTGTATTGCAGGATATTTATAAAATTGAAAGGAGGTAATAAAAAATAATATGAAAAAAATAATTTTAAGTTTATTGATGATTTCTGTTTTAATGGTTTCTATTGGGTTTGTTTTTGCTAAGCAAGCAAAGACAGAGATATCTTTTGATGGATTAAAAAATGAAGGTCAAGCAAATCAATTATACTTGTATGAGAAAGATTCAAGTGATTGGAGTATTATAGATGGTGGAGCTTGGGGTAAAATGACATACACTGATGCAAAATTTGTTTTCAATGGACATGGATTAGTTGCTGGAACAGATTATACTTTGATTAGTTATAAGGAACCTTGGAATGGATGTGGTTCAGCAATATTAGGCAATGCTGAAGCTAATAATGATGGCAATGTTCATATCATGGGAGCAATGTCCGAGGTAGTTATTAACGATTATCCATATGAATTTGGTGGAGACTACGAAGGTGTAAGTGGAGCAAAGATTTGGTTAGTTCCAACAGCTGATATGGCAGAGGATTGCTTTAATGCATGGAATCCTAATGAATATTTGTTTGAAAACAATTTAATCTATGAGACACTATATGAATATACTTTGCTAAATTTATTTAGTAAAAATCCAAGTGATTGGTCTGTAATAGATGGAGCTTATGGGAAAGTTCATTATGATACAGATGATTTTAAGTTTTGGGGATATGATTTAGCGCCAAGTACAAGTTACACTTTATTGACATATGGCGGATGGTCAAATATTGCATGTTTTGAAACAGGAATAAGTGATGTAGATGGAAATATGGATTTAGTTGGAGGGTATTCTTTTGCCCTAAAATCAGATGATGTAGCCATACCAGTTAAAATTTGGTTAGTTAAAGCAAGTGATGTAAGTTGTGGAACTGAAGGAATGACTGCTTGGAATCCAACAAGTTATTTGTTTGAAGAAAACTAATTTTTAATTCAAGGAAGATTTTATCTTCCCTTTTTTTCTTTTTTATCACAATAAATTATATATACTTCCCATATTTTGTTCTTTTAATTAAATCATAGGAGGTAAAATAAATATGAAAAAAACAATAATAGCGATGTGCATGATTTTTGTGGTGATGGCTTCTTTAGGATTTGCAGTTGCTGGGAAACAATTAGAAACACCAGCATATGAAAGAGCTCATAACGGAAATGCACAACATTTATATCTTTATGAAAAAAATCCATCTACCTGGGAAGTATTAGATGGTGCTTGGGGTAAAATGATGTATCAAGATAATAAATTTGTATTTAATGGGCATAAATTAGTGTCAGGAGAAGATTATAGTTTGATATATTATCCAGATTTCGATAACAAATATACATTAAACTTTGAGTGCACTGTGGGTTGTTCAGGTATTTATACACATACAATGGAGATAAATTCTTTTGATGAATCTGGATTTTCAGGAACAGGATATTATAATGCAAATAATGCAATCACTTGGGATGTAAGCGGAACAAGTTTGGAGTCGTTTACTCTTACATACAATAATATAAATCTAGGTTACACTGTTACTTGTACAGGAAGTAATTGTGCTGGTCCTGGCCAAACATTCGATTTAACTGTAACAGATATAGGTTCAGCAGTATGGCCACATCCAATTGAAATATTAGAAACAGGAATCGTTAATGAAGATGGAAATGTTAATATCAAAGGAGAATTTGATTTTGCATCAATTCCTTGGAGTATTGATTGGAATGAAGGAGCAAAAATCTGGTTAGTATTAAGTGGGAATATTGTTGATGATAAATTATCTGGTTGGAATCCAACAGAATACCTTTTTGAAAACAATTTAATCAATGAGGATTCAGAAAGTGTATCTTACACAAAATATCACGGCAATGGAATTTATAGTACAACACACATTTTAAGAAAAGACGATATGGAAGCAAAAAAAGTAAAACCTGATAAAACAAAAGGTCCAGCTTGTTACAAATTAATGGGTCCAAAATGGCCTAACACACCAACTTATGTTGCTCAAAGTCAAGATTTATTAGATATAGCGACAATTTCTATAGGAACATGGAATGATGAGACAGGATTTGATTTGCTTGGTGGTGGAATTGTTGATGAATTTGCTGGATTTAACGACGAGCAGGATTATAAAAATTCTTACTCAATGGGAAATTATCCATTAAGTGGAGTAATTGCAGTTTGTAGAACATGGTATGACTCTTACACAAATGAAATAGTTGAATATGACATAATGTTTGACACAGATTTTGCTTGGGGAGATGCAACAACTTCTGGAACACCAGTAATGGATCTTCAAAACATTGCAACACATGAAATCGGTCATGGACTTGGATTAAGTGATTTATATCAAAGACCATGTGTAGAACAAACAATGTTCGGATATAGTAGTTATGGAGATACTGAAAAAAGAACTCTTGAATCAGGAGATATTGCAGGAATCCAAGCATTATACGGCACAGCATAAATTTATTTTTTTTATTTTTTATTTCTCTTTTTTTTCTTTAAATCTTCTCAAAATTATTTCCTTTCAGAATTCTCAATTTAAAAAATATTTTTCTTAATATCTTTAGATAATCTTAAAAAACATAAACTCACCTTTAAGTAGTTCTAAAAATATAAATAAAAGAGGCTTTTTTATAATAAATGAAAGAGGAAAAATTAAACAAAATCATGTCTGCAATTCTGGATTTGGAAAATGAATGGGGAAAACTTATAATTAAAGAGATGTTGTTTGATAAGCTAAGGGAAATTACCAGAGAGGAATTTGAAGAAGCTATAAATAAATTAAAAGACACCTGCAGTATCTTTGAACCTCGTGAGGGCTATTTTTTGAGATTTTGAATAAATTCAATATGTGTGGATAACTTTCTCTTGCTTTTTATAGTCCTATTTGCTTCTTTTCAGATATAAACAATATGAAAAATTCACTGGCAAAGCAAAGGGTTTAATCTCTGAGTAGTCAAATAAGTTTAAATATTTAAGAATTTTGAATTCAAAATAGGAGATTTTTAATGATAACAACAGAAGGTTTTTGGTTTTTAAGAAAAAAAGTGAATAAAGTTAAAATTAAAGATTGTGGGGTAATTAAAAAAGCAGATATAGAGTTTAAAAGTGGTTTGAACATAATTAAAGGAAAAAATGCCACAGGCAAATCCACAGTGATTAATTACCTAAAAAGCAAATATGACCAATTATCTCATAGTGAGCAAATAATGATGATGCTTGATGGTTTTTTAGGGTTGCATGAATCCTTATTAATTGATGATGTCTTGGGCAGGATAGATAAAAAAAATTTAAGTAAAACCTTAGTCAAATTATCAACATTCAAACAGCAAACTATTATTACTTTGGTGGAAATGCCTCAAGAATTTTTATCTAAAATCAAAAACAGCAAAGTTAAATGCAATGTCATAGATACAAGAGATTTTAAATTAAGATAATTAAAATGAAAAAGCATTTGCTGTTTATTTGCAGAGCAAGCATAGACAGGAGTCCTGCAGCAGAAGCTTTATTTAAGGATTCAGAAGATGTTGAGGCGAGGTCTGCTGGGTTTTTTCCAATGGATTCTTCTAAAAAAATAACAAGTGAGAAAATAAGATGGGCAAGCACAATCTTTGTGATGGATGAACACACAGAATTTCACAAGACACAGCTTCTCCAGAAATTTCCAGAGGCTGAAGAAAAAGAAATAATTGTTCTTGGAATTTCTAATGATTTTCGCAGGCATGATAAAGAGCTGGATGAGTTGTTAAGAATAAAATTAGAGGAGTGGTTGTGAGGATTGTATGAAAAGGTAAAAAGTAGTTTAATCTCTGAGTAGTCAAACAAATTTATATAATTCTTAGTTTAAGTTGTCATATGGAAGAGAAAATTATTGAACAAGGCACATATAAAATGGTTGTAAGAGGAAAAAAGTCAATTTCAATACCTGACTTGGAGCTGACTTCAGAAGATGGAGAGAAAAAGCACTGGAAAGTAAAGGAAATCAAGGATAATGAGATAGTTTTTGAGATTTTGCATAAATAAAATGAAAATTGAATGGTATGTATTTTGGATAACACTCGCAATTATAATTGGCGGGATTATATGGACACTAATACCAAAATAAGAAATTAAAATGAAAAACTGGATAAAAGTAAAAACTTGGTTGAAAAAGCATTGGCAATCAATCATATTGTTATTAATTAGTTTTTACTTCCTTTCACAAGCAATAAGGTTAATGTAATAGTAAAAATTGAAATTAAAGCAATAGGGGACAATGGAAGTGGCAAAACACGAGTTTTGAAAAAGATCAAACCTTTTTTAGAAAGTGTTGGTTTAAAAGTAAATTATGCACCTAAAGATGATCATAAATTGTTAATTGGTGGAGAATTTAAAACAAAAACTAAAATGAGGAACTGGTGGAAAAGAAATAATGAGTTAATTTTATGGATAATTGGAGTTGGAATTATAATTGCTTTGGCATTAAGGGGATTTGGGGTGATTTAAAATGAAACAAAGCAAATATAAAAAATTTTGGAAAAAGAATTGGCATCACATACTATATGTAATCTCAATGATAATTCTGTTAACCTTAATATTTTTTGCAATAAAATCCCCCTAAAAATTTAAAATGATAACTTATATTACTCTTGTAAATATTTTCTTTACAATTTTTATATATGGATTTTTTATTTTATGCGGATGCGGAGTAATAGGTGTTGTTGATAAGAAATTCCCAAAAAGTAAAACACTAAGTTCTCTTATGAAAAATTATTGGAGTGAGGCATTGCTTATTTTATGCATGATTACAGCAGCTCATTTTTTTCTCAAGGGCGCAGGAGTTTATTGAAATTAAAATGCTTAGTTTAAACAAAATAAGATAGATAAATATTATATAGTCTTAAAACTTAAAATCTTTGATGGTAATAAAAGCAATATTGTTTGACTTGGATAACACCCTGATTGATTTTATGAAGATGAAACAAAAAAGCTGCGAGGCTGCTGTTGATGCTATGGTTGCTGTTGGATTAAAATCAAGCAAAAAAAAAGCACTAAAAGAGCTATTTAAATTATATGATAAACACGGAATAGAATATAAAAATATTTTTGAAAAACTTTTGAAAAAATTAAATGGAAAAGTGGATTACAGAATTGTTGCTCACGGGATTATTGCTTACAGGAAATTAAGAGAGTCATACATGGCACCTTATTCTGGAACAACAAGTGTTTTGATTGAATTAAAGAAAAAATACAAGTTGGCAATTATAAGTGATGCTCCTAGGCAAAATGCATGGTTTAGGCTGGTTGCATTAAATATTGATGATTTTTTTGATGTTGTAATAACTGCTGGAGATGTGAGAAAGCAAAAAACTCATGCTGCTCCGTTCAGGACTGCATTAAGAAAACTGAAAATCAAGCCAGGAGAAGCTCTGATGGTTGGAGACAGGATAAAAAGAGATATCCAGGTTCCAAAGAAACTGGGAATTAAAACCTGTTATGCAAGATATGGTGTAAAAACCCCTGTATTCAGAGGAAAGAGCAGGGCTGATTTCGAGATAAATGATATTAAAGAATTGACAGGCAAAATAAATAGGTTGGAGAGGGTTTTGAAATGAAGAGGAAAGGAAAAAAAATTCAAAAACTGAGGGAAGATTTATTTTTCTGTAATAAATGTATTGGCTGTGATGTTAGAAATGAAGATTTGCTTGGAAGTTATAAAACAAAAATAATTTTTATAGGAATTAACCCACATATAAATAAAAATACGAAAAGATGGTTTGAGAAATTATTGGAAAATAAGAATATTAATGAATGGATAGAAAGAAATGAAAATTATTTTAAAAACAGAGAAAGCAAAGATTATCATAAATATTTCAATAAAATTGAAAAAAAATTAGAAATAGAATTTGGGAAAAATTCTTCAAATATAGATCTTTATAAAATTGGAACATCAGATGAAAATGAATTAAATAAAAAAATAAAGAATGATAAAAAAATAAGAGAATGTCCAAAAACATACTTGTTTAGACAGATAGATATTATAAAACCAAAATTAATTATCTGTTCTGGGGCAAAACCAAGAAATTTTTTTATAAAAAATAAAATTCTGAAAGGAACTCTCGGAAAGGTTTCTGAGGAGCCTATGAAATTTGCCCAAGGAACTATAAATGATATAAATTATAAATTCTTATTCTTGCCGTCCTTTTCTAATCGGGTATCTCGATATTGGATGAATATTAAAGAAAGAAGCCTAAAAAAGAAAATTAAGGAAGAAGTGGGATCTTGAAAAATGCCAAAACCTTTAACAAAATCAAATTATCTCTTGGGATTGCAATGCTCCAAATTACTCTAGGTTGCGAAAAATCAAAAAACATGAATTCCTAAACCAGATGAAATATCTTCCTAGAAACACTTAAATTTTTATATCTGGGTTTTATTCTTTTAACATGGCAATGTATTCGCATTCAAGAGTCAGCACTTATGAGAACTGCCCTTATCAGTATAAGCTAAGATATATTGATAAAATCAGGGTTGAGATTCCAACTACTATTGAGGCTTTTATGGGAA
>CAZSMA010000077.1:0-6816 GCA_964608065.1 uncultured Methanosarcinales archaeon | reverse complement strand
GCTGTGCTTTCTCTCCAATATGGTAATCATCTTCTTTATTTTCTAAGTTACTGTCAGTCTTATCATCAACTTTTATGTCTAAATCAGTTATCCTTAATCTTCCTTGAACATTTGCTTCAAGATTAAATGTAGTTGTTAACTCATTACTTGTAAACTGGACAGGTACTGTCAAGCTTCCTGCTGATTGATCAGCTGGAATATCCATCTTTACTGTAGCAGTGTCTGTTGCACCAACATTTAATGTTGATGTTACACCGTTTGTAAAGTTTATGTTGTATTTATCATAAGCTGAATCCCACGAAATAACGATATTATTCAGATTCATGTTACCATTATTCATTATATTGAATGATACTGAATCTGTAGTTGTATTCAGGTTTTCATTTCCGAAATTAATTGAACCAACATCAATACTTGGATTCTGTGCTTCAACCGTGATATCTATTGTATCATTTGCTTCTAAGCTTGAATCACTAACCTTTACTGTACAGCTTGTTGCTCCTGTAAAATCTCCAGAAGTCATTGTTAATATACTTCCACTTACAGTACAATTAACTTCTGATTCATTCTTAGAACTTGGAGTATATGTTAAAGTAGCACCTGTGTCTGGATCTGATGCATATGTATCTAAGTCAAGAGTTCCAGAAAAACCTTGTATAATTGTTTCTGAAGCTGGTAAATCAATTAAAGGAGCTCTGTTAACATTATTAACTGTGATTGTCATATTCTTAGAATCAGATGAGTCATCATCAGCTGCTGTAAACATCACATTATAAACTCCTGCGTCATCATAACCTGGTGTCCAGGTAAATGTTGCGCTTGTATCATTATTTTTGGTTAATGTTCCAAATGCTGCATTGTCTGTAAATACAGAAGTTCCATTGTCTGGATTGCTTCCAGTTATATCAAAATTTAGTGTCTGACTTTCATCAATTGTTTGGTTTGCAATTGCATCCAAAACTGGGTTTGCACTAACACTTAATGCCAATGCAAATAACATTAAAATTCCAATTAATATTTTTTTTGGAAAATTCTTTTCCAAACCTTTTTCACTTGTGTTCAAAAGTTTCATTTTTTTTACGACCCCCTAATAGTCTATTTTTAGTATTATTTAACAGTAATTAACTATACCCTATTTAAATATTGTTGTTATTCAATATATATGTTAAGATAGGTGTTTTATTTACTAATTTATAGAAATCTTCTCTTATATAAATCAATTACCATAGCTTTAATTTCAGTTGAAGTTATTTACTTCCAGAGTAAAAGAATTTTGTTAAATCTGCTTCTGGTTTTTCTGGTTCTTTCTTTGCTTCTTCTTCTACTTCTTTGGTTACAAATAGTTCTTCTTGTTTTTCTTCTTTTGGCTCTTCAACTTCTTCAGTTTCTTCTTCTTTAACTTCCTTCTTTTGTTCTTCGGGCTTTTCTCCAACTTTTATATTCTGGCCTTTGTTTTTCTTATTCAGCATTTCTTCTGCCCTTTTTCTTGCATCTTCAATACTTGCTGCTAAGCCAGAGTTTTTCAATGATTGAGCAAGTTCTTCTATTTCTTCTTTTGACATAAAAAAATCACCTCATTGGGTTGTTGTGAAATTATCATCTTCTACATGGAAGATTCTTTTTCCTTTATTATTTTCATCTGAATTTAATACTTTTCCTATAAATAGTATATGGTCTCCTGTTTCTACTTCCTGTATAACTTCACATTCTAGATAAGCTAAAGCTTGCTTTATTCTTGGGCATTCTATTTTTTTCGCTTCTTCTTTTGTTAAATTAGTTTCCTTAAACTTATCCAAATGCTCTCCTGAGTTTCTGCCGCAGAATAATACATCTTCTTCAAGATGTAAAGGCATGAAGTTTACAGCAAAAACTTTGCTTTTTTTTATTAAGTCTAATGAAAATCTTTTTTTTCCTATGGAGATTGCATATAAAAAAGGATCAAAACTCAAAGGCATATGCCAGTCTAATACTATTATATTATCTTTTACAGTTACTTCTTCTGTAAATTTATCTTTTATAGAATCCCTGCAAGTTACAAGGACTGTTTGTCTTGGATTATAAAGTGGCATAATTATATTTAGAGAAAGCTAATATATATAATTTGTGTTAAAATACTATTTCTTCTGTTTTGGTCTTGCTGGTCTTGCTGATGCCACTTCTGGTTTCTTATTTTTAGAAAGCAACCACAGAAATATCAATACTATTCCTCCTACAATCCAAACCCATGTTGGTAATGCCATTAATACCACCTCAATAAAATTCAAAGATTAATATTATTTAAATCTTTTCCTTAAGAAAGTATATTGCATCTTTTTCTTCAATGATTATTTTTTTTATATTAAACTTTGTTCTTATTAATTCATCTATTTTATTGAATTTACTGGATTTCTTCAAAACAGTTAAAACATACTGATTTCCAACCCTTTTTATTTCATCCAGACCTTTTTCTATATCTTTGAAGTTGTGTACAGATGTAATACTAATAACCCAGTCAAATTCATTGTCTTTGAAAGGAAGTTTTTCAGCTGAAGATTTTACAGTTTTACTTTTACACTGTTTTAATAATTCTTCAGAAGGATCTACTCCAGTAACCTCACATTTGAATAGTCCATGATAAAACCCTGTTCCGCATCCAACATCTAATAGTTTGTCTTCTTTCTTTAGCTTTATATTATGCAGTATAATATTTACCTTTTTCAGCTGTTCTTCTCCGTGTAATTCATTATATCCTTTAGATATTTTATCATAATATGTCATTATTATCTTTAATTTTCAATATATTTATAAATTTATACTAAATATAGATTGAATATGAAACAAAAGGTTTTGGATCTATTAAAAAAAAGTACAAATATGAAATATATAGAGTTAACCTCTAGAGGTAATACTGCTATATTTAGTGCACTTTACTGTACAAGAAAGATTAATCCTAAAAAAGTGGTTTTAATACCAGACCAGGGAGGATGGTTTACTTACAAAAAATATCCACTCTATTTAGAGCAAAATATTGTAGAAGTAAAAACATATCATGGAATTTTAGACTTAAACGATTTGAAAAAAAAAGTTAAAGGTGCAAACTGTCTGTTATACAGCACACCTGCAGGATATTTTGCAGAACAACCAGTCAAAGAAATCTACAATATCTGCAAAAACAAATGTCTGGTCATATTAGATGTTTCAGGTTCTATTGGATTAAAAGATTACAGCAAATACTGTGATATTATGATAGGAAGCTTTGGAGATGGTAAACCAGTTAATTTAGGTTATGGTGGGTTTGTAGCTGTAAATAAAAAAGAATTATTTGATAAACCTAAAGAGATATTCAACTTAACAATTTTTGAAGAAAAATATTACAAGCCCTTACTGGAAAAATTAAATAATCTAGATAGCAGATATAAATATTTAGAAAAAATAAACAATAAAATAAAAAATGATTTAAAACATTATAACATAATCCATAAAGACAAACAAGGAATTAATGTAGTAATAAAATTCAAAGATAAACAAGAAAAAGAAAAGATTATAAACTATTGCAATAAACATAAATATCAATTACGCATTTGTCCTTTTTACATAAGGGTTAAAGCTAAAGCAATAAGTATTGAGGTTAAGAGGTTATAAAAAAAAATGGTAAAACTAAGTTGGATAATAATAATATTCATAATAATTGGAGCTTGGATCATAATAAAAGCAAACAGTTATGAACCAATAGAAGATTTTGATGATACAAAAAGTTTTATTATAGACTTTGGTAAATGGTTATTCCAAGTCGGAAAAAGCACAAAAAACACAGTAGAATTTGCTTCTGACCAACAATGGATGCCTGTAGTCAATGAAACAAACCAAAGCATGATCAATGAAACGAATCAAACGATGAATATAAGTCAATGAATTAGATTATCTCTTCAGCCATTTTTATAAATTTTTCTGCTTTTCTTTTCATTTCTTCAAAATCATTTTTACTAAAGAATGCGCCCCTGTAATCTGCTTTTGCTTTATCATTAATAGCATCCTGTATTATTTGTTTATAATTAGAGTATTCTGCTTTAACAAAATTTTTCTTTATCAAATCTTCAAATAATCTTCTAGCATCATCATGGCGTCTTGCTGTAATATCCATAAACTTGAAAGTTAGAGCATCATTAGCTTTAATTATTGAATGAATAGCCATTGAAACTGCTACTGTACATTTTTCTTTGCCTTCAGAACTATAATTAGATATATACTTTGCTCCTTCTAACCATAATTTAGCTTGTTCAAAATGGTTTTTTTCCATAAATTACCTCCATATTTTCTTTAATGGATTTAATAAATTGTTTATTTTTTTCACTATTTAATTCTTTCTTATCCATTATTAAAGTTGATATTGTTCTATTTAAGTTTGAGGAAAGATTTGCAGCTTCATCTTGTATTTTTTTTTTCTTTATTTCGTTTGATTTGTCTAAAATGATTAATATATCAATATCACTTTCAGGTTTTAGATCTCCTGTAATGCTTGAACCATATAAAATTGCAGAATATATTTGTTTTGATTTAATTTTATTAATAAAATTATTTGCAATTTTGCTTGTTGTTATTTTTCCAATGTCTAATATTCTTTTTAGAGTTTCTATTAATGGATTTTCTATTACCAACTCATATATTATATCTTTTTTATTTATTTTTATGGTTTTTAAAATACCAAAATTCCTTAAACCATATAAGGTTCTAAAAACAGTTGAATGAGAAATTTTTGCTAAATCTTCTAAAGATGAACAACTCCATTGTCTTTTAGGATATTCAAATATAGTTCTAACTATTTTTTTCCTGTTTTCTGAGATTAAAATAAAGGATATTATATCTGTTCTCATTGTGAACTAATTAGTTCAATAAATGAACTAATATATAAAGTTTTCTATGTTTAATTATATAAAAAGAAATAAATTTATAAATAAGTTGGTTAATTATTAACAAATAAGGTTAAAATAGGTTTTTTTTTTGTTAATAATTAAAAAGGTGATAAAATATGGTAACAGAACCTGAATCAATGGATGATTTAATTTATTTCACAAACAGAAAAAAAGATAATCTAATTATTAAAGCATGGGTCTATAAAAAAGAATGTCCTCAATGCCATAAAGCAAAGATGGGCAAGCCTGTTGAAAAAGGAAAAGTCAAGATAAGAGCTCCTGAATATATTTGTCCTGGATGCGGTTTTAAAGAAGAAAAGAAAGAGCATGAAGATACTTTAACTGTAGAGATAATATATACCTGCCCTCATTGCAGCAATCAAGGAGAAGCAACAACACCTTATATAAGAAAAAGCTTTGAAGGTGTAAAATCTTATGTTTTTGAGTGTGGAAAATGTGGAAAGAAGATTGGAATAACAAAAAAGATGAAGGCTACAAAGAAATAACACCTATTGAAGATATAATAAGATACTTAGCTCCTAAAGAAGACAAGTTAATTCTTAAGGAAGAAGATTATATTCAAGAGGTAATCCAAAATAGTTTTATTACTAAAAAAAATATAAGTAAAGAAGAGAAGAAAGACTTCAAAGAAAAAAGTAAAGAAAATTTTATTTTTGAAGAATCACAAGGACCATTAAAAATCAAACCAATTAGAAATGACCAATATCAAAAGAAAATAATCAATTCTGTCAACTATAATACTTTTGTAAAAGATTATTTTGAAGATTTGTTAAAAAGCAGGCAGGATTTTACAAGAAATATACCAAACAAAAAACTGATTGTAGAGCCAAAATCAATTCTAGGCGGAGTTTTAGGCTGGACAATTTTAGGATGGGACACAATGGGTAAAAGATCTGACATGAACTACAGCCATATGAACAGATATGTTGAAGTTCATGAAGGCATCCACACAGATGATGAGTATGAGACTAGAGTTTTATCTGATTGGATGTTAAGTTATGACCCTCACTGGAAAAGCTATTGAAAATGGTCAGCCCTTTATTATTAATCATCGCGTTTGTAATAACTTTTATTAGTTCATGGATTGGTTCTACAGTTGGTGGTGGTGGGTTATTAGCAACACCAGTCCTATTACATTTTGGCCTGCCTGTTCCTGTTATTCTGGGAACAAGAAGATTTTCCACATTAGGCGGAACAATAACATCAATGATCCAATTCCATAAATGGGGTAAAGTAGATTATAAACTAGCTTCTTATTTTATTATTGTAAGTTTGATTGGAGGTGTTGTTGGATTCAGTATTATTGACAGTTTAGATCAAAACATAATGAAAAAGATGGTTGGAGTAATGATCATTGGATTGCTGATATTCTTCATTTTTGAAAACAACAAAAAAGTACAGAAACTAAAAGGTCATCTTTTAAAAAGAAGAAAAATATTAGGCCCTATAGCTGGGTTGTTTGCAGCAATTGTCACAGTTATAGTTGGTGGAGGTGGTGCAATACTTCTCTCATATGTATTAATCATAATGTATGGCCAGACAATACTTCAGGCTTCTGGAACAAGAAAGCTTCCGTTGCTTGCTACAAGTTTGATATCTCTTGCTTTGTTTATCTACAAAGGTTATATTAACTGGGTTCTAGCTTTTGTAATGCTTATAGCGCATGCATTAGGAGGGTGGTTTGGCAGCAAATATCATCTTGAAAAAGGCGAAGAAAAGATAAAACTAATATTCTATATTATTGCTTTTATAATGGCTGTTAGTTTATTTATTTTTTGATAAAGTTTTTAAACACTGACTAGTTTCTACTCCAATAGGTGGTTTAATTCAAAAAAATATATGTAACAACAGCTATTGCATATCCCAATCATAAACCCCATTGCGGCCATGCTTTGGAGATAATTCA
>CAZSMA010000076.1:0-6882 GCA_964608065.1 uncultured Methanosarcinales archaeon | reverse complement strand
CAGCAGTATGGTGGGATGAAGCAGATTATTTATCTTTAGCAAAACATTTTGCTTTTGGATTCCATGAACAAGCAGCTCCTTGGCGTGCAAGATTTTTACCAATGATTTGGGGTGTATTTTATTGGTTTGGGGCAAATGAGACTTTCATAAGATTTATAGAAGTTTTAGTTTCAGGAACAGGCATTTATTTAACTTATGTTTTAGGCAAAACTCTTTATAATAAGAAAGTAGGTTTGCTTGCAGCAATTATGCTTGCAGTTTATTTTGAACATCTTTTTTGGTCAGCAAGAATTTCTTTAGGGGTTTATGGATTAACTATTTGGGCTCTTATGGGTATTCTATTTTGGAAAGGATACCATCAGAATAATAAAAAATATTTATTTATTGTAGGTGCATTGTATGGATTAGGGATATATGCTTACGATTCATTAGGATTTTTTGCGTTATTTATTTTTGTTTTTATGCTTTTAACAACAAAATTAAATTTCTTAAAAGATAAGAGAATTTGGTATGTTATCTTGGCAGCAATTATTGCTATTATTCCTTTAGCAACATATCATTATATAGAATTTAATAATTATTTTGGTGAATCTTCAAATTTGTTATATGAGATTTATCCTAGATTCGGAAGGTTTGTAATATCGGATTTTACTCCTAATGAAGAATCGACTTTAGATTGGCAAAGACCTAAGGGAGAAGTAATTTCTGAAGTTTTTAGTTATTTTACTCAAATGCCTTATTTAATGAAATGGCCTTTTTTCATTGCTTTATTAATAGGATTAACGCTCTTAGGTAATCTTATCTTAGGTTTTGATCTTATACTTAAAGGTAAAGGCGGTAATCTCAAAAAAGATTTGTACATGATACTTTGGGCTTTATCACTAATGATCCCTATGGGTTTAGTAGTAGGAACTACTGGTTTTATGTTTGAACCTAGATTGATATTTCCAGCTATGCCTGCTTTATTTGTTATAGCCGGAATCGGCTTTATGAAATTATATAATTTAATTAGTAAATATAATAAACAATTAGCAATTGTTACAGTAGTTATTTTATTAGTATTAGGGGTACAAATGCAATTAAGTTTTGCAAATAACTTAATAAATGCAAAAAAAGATTCTTTTTTTCAACATAATTTGGGTGGAACTTGGCTGAAAGAACATACAAAAGTTGGAGATGTAATTGTTGGTTGTGGCTTATCAGTAAATTTAGTTTATTATTCAGAAAGAGAATTTAAAAGCTTTGGGCATAATGTAACCACAGCAGATGACTTAGTTGAAAAATATAAGCCTAAATATTTTGTAATGGATGCTTTTGATCCAGCATGTACTTTAGATTATCCTTCAATGTATCGGGAGAAATTTATTCCTGTTCAAGTTTATTTTTTAGATCCAGGAAAAACTATGCCTGTAATGATTATTTATGAAGTAAGATATTAAATATTTATAGGATATAAAAACAATTATCTTTATATATTTAGGGAATCTATTTTCAAATAATGATTAAACTAATTCAAAAAAAAGTATTTAATTTAATTAAAAAATATAGGATGAGGTATGTAAAAAGATTACTTGATTCAAAAAGTAAAACTTTATTAGATATTGGTTGTCAAGATTTATTTCTTTATCATCAGATTAATAAAAAATATCAAATAACTTTAGCTGATATTGAACCAAAAAATAAATTAATCAAGAAAGAAGATGTCCTGAATTTGAGTTTTAAAGATAAATCTTTTGATATTGTATTATGTCAAGAAGTGTTAGAACATGTTTCTAATCCTGTACAAGCTATTTCTGAACTTAAAAGGGTTGCTACAAAACAATTGATTATTACATTACCTTATGAACCTTTCTTTACATTATTTAGATTTCTTTTTTGGGATAAATTACATTTATGGGCTATTACACCTAAATTATTAAAGATTCATTTAGGAAAACCTAACTTTGAAGCAAAATTTTTCTTTAAAAGATATTATATTGGGATTTGGAAAATAGAATAAATTATTGATTTCCAATTAAAATTCTTTTTAAATTTTTAAATCGATGCTTTCTATAAGCATTTAATGCTATAATCATAACAACTATAAAAAGAGTTAACATGGAAAATACCCTAAAAATAATGGTGGAAGCAATTGCAATGTAATTTGGTACACTTGAACTTAAAATGTAACTTGTAATGCCTTCTCTTATTCCTATTCCTGAAGGAGTTAATGTACTAAGAAATCCAAAACTCCAAGCTCCTGCATTTGCAGCTATTGTTTTAGGGATTAAAGACCAAGGAGTTAAAGGATATATTGTTTTTAAAGAGAAGAATAAAGAAATCCCATTAATCAGCCAATATAAAGAAGTGATAAAACTTAATTTTAAAAGATCCTTAAACCCTAATTTAATTTTAGGAATTTCTTTTCGAATAATAGAAGAAATAATTTTTAAAAGCAGGTTCATAATTTTAGGATGAATTATGATTAATAATCCTGCAATACAGGGGAGTAAAAACCATATATAAGATTTTAATAAAGTTAGATTAGACATTAATCCTAAAAATAAAACAATTGCTGATAGAAGTAACATAAGAAACATTTCTAAAATGCTGCTTGTAATTATTGTGCTTTTATCGATATATTTATGGAGAATTTTTATTCTTACCATTAAGTTCCAAACTTTTCCAGGAACATAACTAGCAAAGTCACTCAAGTTGTGAGCTTTTACAACTTTTATCATAGGTACTTTCTGTTTTAAAGAGTTTAAGACTGCATAATAAATAATGCCTAAATATAAAGTAGATATAAGTGTTCCAATAATAGAAAGGATAGCATAAAAATAATTAAATTCATAGGTTTTTATTTGATGCCATGAAGAATATAATCTAAATCCAAAAAAAGTAAAAATAGAAATTATGATTATTAAAGATAAAATGGGTTTTATTTTATGAAATACTTTTTTAAAGTTACTTCCTTCTTTTTTATCCATTATATCCTCTTGGATTTTTACTATGCCATTCCCAAGCACTTTGAACTATTTCTTTCAAACTATAACTTGGTTGCCAACCTAATATATTTTTTGCTTTATCAAATGATGCAACTAATACAGCTGGGTCACCGAGTCTTCTAGCTTCTTCAATCGCTGGAATTTCATGATTAGTAATTTTTCTTGCAACTTCTATAACTTCTTTAACAGAATATCCTTTATTAGTTCCTAAATTAAATTTACCTTCTTTGCCTTGTTCTAAAGCTTCTAATGCAAGTTCATGTGCTTTAGCTATATCTAATACATGGATATAATCCCTAATACAAGAACCATCTTTTGTATCATAATCAGTACCAAAAATTTTTATTGAATCTCTTTGAGATAAAGCAACTTGTAAAACAATAGGAATCAAATGAGTTTCAGGATTATGATGTTCACCTATTTCAAATCCTGCACCTGAAGCATTAAAGAATCTTAAACAAATACTTTTCATTCCATAAACTTTGAAAGTATCAAGCATTTGTTCTACTATTAATTTACTTAAGCCATAATAATTAGTTGGATTTTTTTCAGCATCTTCAGTAATAGGTATAGATTTTGGTTCTCCATAAACTGCTGCAGTTGAAGCGTAAACTATTTTTTTAACATTATGTTTTTTCATTATACTTAACAAATTTAAGCCGTTAACTATGTTATTTTCAAAATATTTTTCTGGCTTAATCATAGATTCACCTGCTTCAATAAACCCCGCCAAATGAATAACTGCATCAAAATTATTTTTAGAAAAAATTTCATCTAAAAGTTTTTTATCAGATAAACAACCTCGAATAAAATTAACATCTTGAGGTAAACTTTTTTTATGACCTTTAACTAAACTGTCAAAAACAACTAATTCATGTTTATCTTTTAATAACCAAACTATGTGACTGCCAATATAACCTGCGCCGCCAGTTATAAAAATCTTCATAATTCTTCTTATTTTATTTCCGTTTAAATAAATTATGTATGCTGAGTTAACTTTAAATAATCTTAATCCCTTATTTCTCTTTGAATAAGAGGTGTTTAATGAAGAAATTAATGATAATTATTGTTGCTTTATTAGTAGCAGTATTTACATTTCAAACTATTGCAGAAGATTCAAACCTTACAAATCAAACTACGAATGAAACATTCATTGATTTAATAGAAATTGATTTAGATAAAGATTATTATTCTGTTGGTGAAAAACTTTCTGGGAAAATCATATTACATTTATCTGAATATATTTATCCAAATGAAAATTTAAATGTGAAAATTTCTTCTGTGTTTAAGTCTGTTGAAGATTCAATGAACTTTGAAGATATTTTAATTAATACATCTAAATTATATGTTAAATCTGAAGAAAAAACAACCTTGGGACAAAGTGATACTACAAAAGTGTTGTCTTTTTTAGAAGCTGGAGAACAAAGTATTGCTGTTAAGATTCCACAGTATGCTAATATTGAAAATATAGCTTTAGACGTTTCAGCTCCTGTGGATAGTACCCTAAATGATGTTAAAATGGATGTTACTAATGATGGTGAAATTGATTGGTATTATTTAGGTAATTTTATTCAGTGGAAAGAGAATTACACCATTCCTAAAACTTTTTTGGAACCTGCTTCTGATGTAAAAAAAATATTAGATAATAATACTTATTATTGTCAAATAATTAATTTTCCACATAGTATTGATTATGAAATTTCGGCTCAATATAAAAAATTACAAACTGGTGGAGATATCAAGGCATTAATTTTATCTTTTAGTGATCCTTTTTATCCTACGGTTGGAGAAGCAGAATGTGATTTGCCAGAACAAACAAGCACTAATTGGGTTTCTTGTTCTATCCATACCAATTATGGGTTAGCTGGAGAAAATTTAGTTTGTATTTATTCTTCTACAAGGATACAGGGTAATGAACTTTATTCTGTTCAAGTAGATTCTGGTGCAACTAATACAGCTTATAGATGTTCTAAAGATAATGAACAATATAGTTGTCAAGCAGCAGTATTATCTGATTATGCAATAAAAATTAAAGGTGCAAAGTATACTAAAACCTTAAATTCTACAATAAACTTTTTACAATGGCAATATGTTCCTAATAGTATCTTATGGGCTTTAAGAAAATTTGTAGGTTCTTCTGAACCTGTTGATTTCCCACCAATTTGTCGAGAGTTAGAATGTGCGATTGAGTTTAAATTTATTGCAAATGGTACTGGCCAAATAACTTTAAGCAATTTAGACATTGATTTTGATTCTTCAGATGGTCCTGGTGAAACTACTAGCATTTATGGTTTGATAAAAATTCCAAGTAAGGTAACGCATATTTCTTCTGGAAATTCTTCAATTGACTTAAATAATACAGGTTATGATTTAGAGATTCCTTTATCTTTGTTTAATCTTACCATTTCCGAAGCATTTGATAGGGCTGGAATTGATTCAAAATTAAAAGTTAAATTTCTTGATGAAGAAAAGGAAGTAATTTTTAAAGTTTTGGGAGAAGGTGAAGTTGCAGGTTCTGAACTCTTAATCCAAGAGACAGAAGAAGCATTAGATTCTTTGTTATTAGAAGAAAATGCAGGCTTAATTTTAGAGATATTAAATTTAAAAGAAATCATAACTAATGCTAAAACTAAATTAAATGATTTTAAAAATCAACTTTTATCTGGAGATTCCGAAGAATTGCAAAATGCAATTAAAGAATTTAGATTAACTTTGCCTAAAAAAATTATTAATGAAGGTACTTTAATCGATTTAGTTTCAATTGAACCTGAAGATATATCTTCTGATATAGTGCCTAGTTCTAAAAGAGATGAAACTTACTTCTTGCAGGAAAAAGTTCAAGTTAAGGCAACTATTGCTTCTTTTGTTTTAAGTTACTTCTCTGAACAAGAAATAAGATATGTATTAGTACAAAAAGAAATTACTGCAAAATCTGCTTTAAAGAAAATAGATATTTTTGAAGTAATTGATAAGAGTGTTACAAGTTCTGCTAACAATATTGATTTTCAAGAGGCTCCATCAAATATTGTAAAAAATGATCCTATAGTGAAATGGTTCATAGCTTCTTTGTCCGTAGGTTCAAAAAAAGAATTGAATTATATTGTGGAAACAGATTCTGCTTTCACTGTTGATAAAGTTAAAACTATAATTACTCAAACTGAAGAACAAGAAGAAATAGAAAAATCCGAAGCAGTATGTGGCGATGGAGTTTGTACAAGCATTCTGGAAGATGATATTACTTGCCCTGAAGATTGCAAGCAATCCAGCCCTTTATTTTGGACATTTGTTATAATCATAATTATGGTTTTTATTATTGCAGGATTATTTTATTTCTATAAATTTAAAGGTAGCTTAAGTTCTTTGTTTTCAAAAACGCCTTTTAAAAATAAAGAGGAGATTAAATCTTTAATTACTTTTATTGAAAATTCAAAAAATAAAAAGATGTCAGAGGTACAAATTAAGAAAAAATTATCAGACAAGGGTTGGTCTCAAAAGCAGATAGATTTTGCTTACAAACAATTAGGAAATTTATCTTCTGAAAAACAACCAAATTTGGAACCTATGAAAAAATATATCAAAATAGCTTTAGAAAAAAAAGTGGATAAGAAAATTATTGCAAAAAAGCTCATAGATCAAGGTTGGGATGAGAAAATAGTGAAAAAAGAGCTTGAATTGAAATAAGTAATATTTAAATATTTAAAAATGATAAGAAAGATTATGCGGAAAAGAGGATTAATTGCATTATTATTTATTATACTATTTTGTTTTAGTGCAAATGCGCAGGATGCATGGGATGAAGATGAAGATGGTTTCTGTAGTTATATGGAAGAGGGAGCTGGTTGTCCAATAAAATTGGACTGTAATGATAATAATCCTATGATTAATCCTCTTTTCC
>CAZSMA010000075.1:0-7392 GCA_964608065.1 uncultured Methanosarcinales archaeon | reverse complement strand
GGTTTCACAAACAGGGTTGTCATTTATAGATGTCTCGACTATACTTTTTGTTTCGTTAGATGAAAGTATTTCTGTATATTTATCATCTACAGTACCGACCTTAAATATGTCAAACTGCCTACCCTCATCACAAGTATATATATCACCATTGTAATCATATGCTAATTGAGCTATGCACGCACCGCAAGGGCTTTGTAAATCTGCGAAGTTAGAACCTTTTTTTTTCAAAATCTTCCTCAGGATAATTACTGTAGAATTTTCTTTGAGGAGCGTATTCTTATTAATTTCCACTATATAATCGAGGGATTTTTTCCAGAATGATAAGAATTCTTCAGCAGTCAAGCCGATCTCTTTCCAGTTGTCTTTTGCATAGCCGAGCTTATTTAGAGATTTAACCCATATCGTATCTAATCCTAAGTTGACATACTCATTAACAATCTCCTTATGATATGGCAGAGAATGTTTTGTGATTAACAAGAGTGCGTTGATGCGATAGTTTTTTTCTTTTATTTTTCTTATCCAATTGGCAGTTTCATCATGCCCTTGCCTATTTTTATCATGTACAATTTTACAGCCGTCTATTGATGTACATAACCCTATTCTTTCTTTCATTAAAAAATCAGCCATCTCATCATTAAGCGATATCAGATTACTAACTAGGCTAAACCTGAGATCTTTCTTAGCTGTTTTATTCAGTCCTTTTGCGTAATTGACTACGTATTTCACGATATCAAAATTTAATAAGCTGTCTCCACCCTGAAATTCTATTGTAATCGCATTTGATGGGCTTTGAAATATGAAATCAACTGTTTTCTTTGCTGTTTGCTTATCCATATCATAGCTTTCAGCATTTTGAGGCTTTGCATTAGCGTGGCAATAGACACACTTCATATTACATCTAAGTGTAGGAACAACTATATGCAAAGATGTTCCTTGAAACAGGTATTGGCATTTTTTCCGATAATCTTCAATCACATTCTCCATATTATCCTCTGAAAGAAGTATCCCTTTTTCTTTCAAAAGGCTACGCAGGGGCTCTTTTACTTCATTCTTTCTTAATTGTTTATACTCTTCATCATCCAGGTACGCCCATGAACCATAATCATTGGTGATTAGAAATCCTTCTTTAATTTTTTTTATCCTTATATGATTTGGGACATACTTCCCTTCCTTTCCGAAGTAGCTTACAGCCATTTTATAGTTAGTTCTTCATAAGACCTAAAACATAATTGTAAAATTCGTAGCCTAATATATCCAAGTTCACTTCTCCCTTAGGCCTTAATAATAAACCATCTTCTGTTTGATCAACCTCGCAAACTTCATTAAAGTCAAGAATAGCTTGGTCAATGAATCCCTTTTTATAGAACTGTTCATTAAAATTAACTAAGACCTGATTCTTTATTTTGTTTATCTTTACTTTCTCCATATTTTTCATCCCAGGGAACTGCTATTTTTTCAGGGTCTTCAAACTGCCAGGGTTTTGCTTCCTTCTCTAAATAATCATTAGTATTGCATTTAACAGAATCATTTGGTGTAACATTATTTGTTAATAACACTCTATTAAGTATTGCTCCTCTTAATTGTTCATTTCTTATTGATTGCACAGCATAATTGGCATAATTTATCAGCTCATTATTGAAATCCCTACCAAGTTTCTGTAAGTCTTTATCACTATCCTTTGGTCTTAGTTCTACCATAATCTCTTCGTTAGGGTCACCATCTACAAGAACATAATAATTATCTGTAAAAATATATGCTGATGACAAGACTACATCTAAAGGATAAATTTTTGGGTTTACAGAAATTATAACACATCCTTCTTTCTGGTTTATTTCCAAATTTCCTTGCATTGAAATTTCTTCATCCATTTTAAAAAATTAGAACTTCTAAAGCTTTATAAATTTTTATACGGTTTAGTATATTTGTCTATCAGAACAAGAATACCAAGGCTAAAAAAGCATTTCCTTGGAATATTATTGTAAGTAAAACCCCTAAGAACATGTAAGGTGCAAATGGGATTGTTTGCTGTACTCTGAGGTGTTCAAAACCAAGTTTTTTCTCCAAATTTTTCAGTTTTTTAACATCTTTTTCTGTTAAGCCTTCTGAAGTTGATTCAAAAAGGTAATCTCTCTTTTTTGTTTTTTCTGAGAGATAGTTTAGTAATGTATAGAACCTAAAAGCCTGTTTTTTATATCTGTCTTTCTCTTTGTATACTCCCTCTGCAGGTATCATGCCTTTCTGTAAGAGTGCAATATCTACTTCTTTTGTGAAGATGTGAAATCCCATCGAAATAACAAAGAATCTTAATATCACAAACATTAAAACCATGAATAAAAACCAGTATAGGAATTCAATAGAATAGATAGATCTATCCAGCGCAAATCTCAATATTGATATTACTATAACAATCTTAAATATATTAATTGAAACTACTTTTTCCAAGAGGGTCATAAAAATAAATAGTATTAATATCATAAGGAAATAGTCTGGAGGGATTTTAAATAAAGAAAATAATAAGGTTATTATCCAGCCAAATGCGAATAGAAAAATTACTAATTGGAGTACACGTTTTGGTTTAAATGCGTTTTTGAAAAAATATGCCTTTTGTCTTAGGCTGGTCTTAAATAATAATACAGCAAGTAAGAACAGAAACATTGGTATCAAAGTGTTAATAAGAATATTTGTGGAAGAAAAATATGGCACGTAACCATATCTATAAGTTGATAAAGGGATTAAAAATGAATAGGTAAAGAATAATTTTGCGTCACCTGCTGTCCAAAGGCCAACATACCATATTATGAATCCGACTACCAGTGCAAAAGTGCAGTTTATTGTGAGTTCAGTAAAATAATCTATCCTTACGTATCCTAAGTTAATGAAAATTATAATTGTGTATGCTATGATCCCATAGAGCAAAGCAAAAAATAGGTGCTTGTTTTTTACTTTCCCATGCTTTATATCAGTATATGATGTTAAAATTCCTAAAGCTAAAATTACAGGTAAAAACCACAATATCATATGTCATTCCTCACCGATTTTTTGAAGTATTGTCAAACATTCTTGGCTTCTTTGTTCATCAGCTAATGATTCGCAAGAAATATTTCCATCAGAGAAATCAATTATGTTTAAGATACATACAGATTTATAAGAATCGTCTTCGAAGCATTTTTCCATGTCTCTATCAACCACACCTAAACATACTTCTTTTTTGTTTTTGTCTTTTATTTTGTTACAAGTAGTTCTATCATCAAGATTCATACCTATATCTGTAAAGCACATATCTATTTCCTGTTCTAGGGTTAGCTGTTCGCATATCAATGGGTCATGTTTTATTATAGCTTTACATATATGTTTATAGAGAACATCTTCTATATCTTCACATATTATTGCATCCTCAGTTATTAGTGCTATGCAGAAAAATGTGAAGTCCATGCTGGACCTTTGTTTACATTGTTGTAGTTTAGAATCAGTGCCTATAAGCCCACAGGATTTTATTTCAGCTTCATTTTGAGGATTTTCACAGTTCAGAGAATCATTTAATTCTGTATCTGTAGTTTTTTCTATGCTAACTTGTTTTTGAGCACATCCAAAAGTAAGAATTATTAAAATTAAGGCAATGTATAATATGTTTTTCATAATTATAAAAAAGGAGATATAATTTATTTAAATATATCGATAGCGAAGTTTATTTAAGCCTTGTTCTATTTCTCATTTTACAGGTTTGAATTCGCTGTTTCCTCTTTTTTCAGGGTACTCCCTCCAAGGGCCTTCACATACAGATTCCCATTTGCATTCCCTGCATTGAAGGAACTTAACTTTTCCATGGGACTTCCTCTGTTCTGTAAAATTATCTGTGTTTTGATGTTTTCCTCCCCGGATTGCTGTGTCAGGTATCACTTTTTCAGCGATGAATTCTTCATAGCCTTGCATCAGACAGTAAGGCATCGCTTCTGCCATCATTTTTAATCCTGATTCTGCACCTATTCTAATCCCTTTGCATATGTAGGGTGCTGCTTCTGATATTGATGGGACTACTTCATCAAAGTTTTTCCATGCGTTGCCCATTGGATGTACAAATGCAAATTGTGCCTGATCTACCTCGAGCTGTATAAGCAGCCTTGCTATCTTAGACAGATCTTTGTAGTTCTGTTTTACCACGACGGTATTTGTGATGACCATTAATCCTATAGATTTTGCGTTTTGTATCCCTTTTACAGTTTGGTCAAAACTTCCTGGAGCTCTTGTTAACGAATCATGCTGTTCAGCGCAGCAACCATGTATCGCAGGGCAGAGTTCTGTTGCTCCGGCTTTGACTGTTTTTTTGCAGAATTCCATAGATGAAAACATCCTTCCATTAGTTTGAATTTGGATGGATTCGTAACGAAGATCTTTTGCTAGTCTTACAAGATCAAAGAAGTCTTTTCTAATTGTTACTTCCCCTCCTGTGAATACTACTCCTGAGCATTTATCTCTAAATTCTTCCAAGTCTGATTTTATTTCTTCAAAGCTCCTATTACCACTGCATTTATTGTCAGCTTGTACACAGAACTTACAATTGTTGTTGCATATGAATCCTGTCTTTATATCCAGTTTCTGAATAACCATAATAAAACATAGAGATTTCTTTAGGTTTTTTAATATTTTTGGATTTTAGATACTTATTGTTTCTATAAAAATTCAGATAAATATAAAAATAGGCCATATTTAAGTTGATATAATGTTGCCATTAATCCAATTGTATCCATTATTAATGAAGTTTATTCTGTTAATTATACTAATACTTATTATTTTTAATTTTAAAATTTTTTTAAAAATGTTTAAAAGTATAGATCGAAGAACATGGATTATTCTCTTTATAATCTTCTTTTGTGGTTTGATGGCAAGATTATTCATTATACCTCACACCCACCAAGTATACTTTGATGAATTTGAGCATATAAATATAGCTCAAAACATATTTTATTCTAACAAGTTTTGCGCGTGCGCTGCAGGATCGGCAGAAGTATGTAACTCTTGTGAGTTGGTGCAATGGCCGCCAGGGTACCATACTTTTTTAAGTTTAATGTTTAGTTTATTCAATGATTCAGAACAGGTCGCTTTTAATACTAATGCAATTATAGGCAGCATTTCAATAATCTTTATTTTTTTATTAATTTTTTTAATATTTAAAAATTCAAGTTTTGCTTTAATTGGAGCTTTCATATTTAGTTTTATCCCAGTACATTTAAAATATTCAGGATCAGCTTCATTAGAAATCTTCTCTTTATTTTTTATGATATTATGTATAATTTCTTTAGAAATTTATGTTAAAACCAAAAAGTATGCCTCATTTTTATTATTTTTAATTATTTTATTATATACTGTGCAAATTAGGCCTGAAAATTTTTTACTGATATTTATTTTTTCTTTTTATTTGATGATTAAATTAAGTAATCAAATTAGAAAACTATTTAATACAAAATATTTAATCACTATTCTCATTTTTTTTATAATGCTCATACCCTTAATCCAATTAATAAACTATACATCTCTTAATTCTTATCAGACTTATCTTACAAACCATTTTATGGGATGGGATGGTTCTTTACTGACAAAAATAAGCTATATTAAACATGGTTTTGTATCCAATTTTGTTTTATTTTTAAATTATAAGTTTAATCCCTTAATCCTCTCATTTCTGTTTATATTAGGAAGTATAGAAGCTTATTTGAAAAATAAGAAACTATTTTATTATTATATTTCTTTTTTTCTGTTATTCTTTTTAGTATATACTTATCATATGGGAAATCTTTATCCTGGAGATACTGTTAGATATAGTATAATTTTATATTTACCTTTTATAATAATCTCAATAAATAGTATAAATTTTATTCTAAGACATATAGCGATTAATAGAAAAGTATTGATTTTCTTGATTGCATTAATTTTCTTAATGAGTTTAGTTCCAACTAAAAATTTTATTTTTTCAAAACATAGGCTCAACAACGAATATGAATTTGTTTTGTCAATGGATGACAAACTTCCTTCAGATGTTTATATTATAAGTTATAACACCCCAATAATAACTGCTACAATCCATAAAAAATCAATCAGCCCTTATAAGTTTGAATCTTTTGGCCTTATTGGATCTGAAAAAAATGCCATTCTTTTTAAAGATTTTTGGTGGTATGACAGATTACAACAGTCTAATAAATTTGAAGATAAACTAAAAGAGCATTATTTTTTTGAATTGATAGAAAAAGATTTTTCTTATGGGTTTTATAATCTTACTTTAAAATAATCTCAAAAAGTTATTTTCTTCTTAGAAATCTTTTTACTTTTTTTAGAACACTTTTCTTTTTTGGTTTTGCTTTTTTAACTGCTTTCTTCTTAACTACTTTCTTTTTCACAATTTTCTTCTTAGCAGGTTTTTTCTTTATAACTTTTTTCCTTGTTGATTTTCTCTTAACTTTTTTGACGACTCTTATTCTTAGTTTTGGTCTTTTTGATTTTAATCTTTTTCTTGCTGTCTTTGTTCTCTTAACTTTCTTAGGATTAGCTCTTTTGACTTTCTTTGTAACTTTTAGTTTTTTAAGTCTAAGATTTGACTTTATTCTTTTAAGCTTGCCTACCTTAGGCTTAGCCCTCTTGACTCTGCCACCTTTCTTAGGTTGAGCTCTCTTGACTTTCTTAGTGCCTTTAGAAATTTTAGTTTTTTTCTTTCTTACTTCAATCAGAGGTTTTGCCAATTCTTCTTCAAGTTCTAAGACTTTAGCCTTTATTGTTTCAAGGAATTCTGTATTATCTTCCTGATCCAATAGTGTCCCACATTCTGGACATTTAAATTCATAGTCCATAGCATTCTCTTGTTTGAATCTTGTACATTTTCCAGGACATACGTAGAATGTTTCCTGACTTTCTATGTGAAAAACTTCTTTGAGTTTAAGCAGTTTCTTTTGTTTCACAGCTCTACTTAGCATTTTTGCCTGGGAATCGTTGAATGTCCAGTAGTAAATATACCATCCTTTTTTCTGGTCTTTTTTTCTTATTGATGAAACTAGATTATGATCTTCAAGCCTGTAGAGCATGTTCCTCACAGTATTGACTGTAAGCCTCAGTTTTTCTGCAAGTTTGAATTCAGAAACATTATCTTTGCCTTTTAGAAGCCCGACTAACTTGATTGTGTCTTCGCCTGCTACTTCCTTTAGCAAGTCCTCTGTAACTTCCTGTGTTAGTCTCATTTTTTTGCTCCATTCAGCAATCAGCCTCTTTTTTGATTTTTTCTTAAACTAGTTGGTCTAAGAACACCCTTTTGCTACTCCTAAACTGTAGTGAATTATATATAAATGTTTCGTTTTCTAAACTTTTGCGTTTTTGACTAGTATGTATTGGTTTAGTATTTTTCTTCCGGTG
>CAZSMA010000074.1:0-7465 GCA_964608065.1 uncultured Methanosarcinales archaeon | reverse complement strand
TAGCATTAAAGAAAGTTTGAAATGACAAGCACTATAAAATACCCTATTCAGAGAGTAATTAATTGGTATTATGGAAATTTCTGTACTAGGAAATGTTTTAATAAAGAGGAAAGATTAATAGAGTGTCATAAGAAATTTCAACTATTAGTAAATGAAAATAAGGATTTAATGATAACTCATAAAGATTTCAAAGATTTATTGGATAATGACTATATAAAAATCTGTAAACTTAAACATAATTTTAGGAAAAGAACAGTTGGCTGGAAACAGTTTGAAAGGTGGCTGCAAGATCCAATATTTAACTCTGATAAATTTGATTGAAATAAAAAAAAAAAAAAAAAAAAAATTCTTTATATACTTCTTTTTAACTTTATGAAAATAAAGGCTAAAAATGCTTTATTTTTCAAGATTATGAAAAGGTGATATTATGAAAGCTGAAGAACATAAAGAAACAGCTAAGACATACTTTGAAATAGCTAAAGCTAAAGATAAAGAATATGAAACTGAGGAAGATCCAGTAAAAAAGAAAGCATTGATGATAGTTGCTACACAAAACTATTTTTACGGTGCAATTAGTGTTATTGAATTTATTCTTGCAAGTATCAAAACTCCTGTTCATCCATTCAGCCATGAAGATAGAATGAGAAAAGTGTTAGAATTTAGGTCAGAGTTTAAAAATGATAAACTAATAGAATTATTTGACCAAGTTGATAGAGATGTAAGAAATAAGGTTGCTTATAGAGGTGAAAATGGTGAACATTACAAATTAGTTAAAGAGTTTGCTAATGAAGCTATGAAAGAGATATAAAATGGATAAATTCCAAAAATCACTTAAAGAAGTAAAAACCGAACTTAAGAAGTTTAAAGAAATTAAAAGAGTAGTTCTTTATGGGAGTGTAGCTCGTGGTGATTATTCTTTAAGACATTCAGATTTAGATCTTTTTATATTCTTATACAAAAAAAAAACTATTGAAAAAACAAAAAAAAAAATAATTGAAGTTTTAAACAAAATAGGTCTAAAGAATGGAGTTAAAATACAGCCAGAATTTCAAGGAGAAGAAATAGAAGAAAAAAGCCATACATTATTGGTTAAACTTATTGAAGAAGGAAAAATTATGATAGACAATGAAAAGAAAGAAAAACCTTTTTTTGGACTTAAGCCTTATTATATTTATGAATATAATTCATCAAAATCTCCACAACAAAGCTTATTCTCAAAAGTATTAAATGGAAAAAAGAGCACTTACTTAAAAAATGGAAAGAAAGTTACAAAATATTATAAAGGTCTTGTTGATGGAAAGAAAATAATTAAGATAGGAAATGCTTTAATTGTGGAAAAAAAAAAAGATCAGTATATACAAATGCTTTTTGATAAATTTAAAATAGAAGCAAAATTTAGAAGAATGGTGTTTATGTTAGACTGATTTTAGCAACCTTTATAAATAACCACTTAATTCTAAGCTCTAATGAAATTACCAAAAATTACAAGAAGACACTGTCCTTATTGCAAAAAACATACAGAGCATAAGGTTTCACAAGCTAAGAAAGGAAAACCATCTAGCTTGACCTATGGAAGCAAAGTCAGAGCCAGGAGAAGAGGAAGAGCTCGTGGCCATGGCAATTTAGGACGTTATAGCAAGCCAGCAGTTACTAAATTCAAGCGTGGAGGAAAAAAATCCACAAAAAAGACAGATTTAAGATATACTTGCAAAGAATGCAAGAAAACACATATGCAGAAAAAAGGAAAAAGAGCTAAAAAAGTTGAGTTTAAATAAGCCCTTTATCTTCTAATTGTAATATTTTTTCTTCAGCAAGATAGAATTTTGGATTAATCTGCAGAGCTATAAAAAACTCATCCTTTGCTTTATCAAATTCATTTCTCTTCAAATAAACAACTCCTAAATTATAATGCACTACAGCATCATATGTATTAATCTCAATAGCTTTTTCATAGTTTTCAATAGCTTTATCATACTCTTTTAACCTGTCAAAATGATTTCCTAAGTTGACATAAACTTCAAATCCTGAATCAATATCTAAAGCCTTAACATATTCATCATAAGCTTCTTCAAACCTCCCTGTATTGTCATACATTATACCTAAGTTGATATGTGCTCCTAATAACATTGGGTCAAGCTCTACAGCTTTTTCATAAGCTTGAATACTTTGATTTACTGCATTCAATTTCCCATACAACACTCCAATGTTATAATGAGTTAAAGCTCTGTTCGGATTCAGCTCAATAGATCTTAAGAATGATTCACCAGCTTTATTGTACTCACCTTTTTCCTGATAAATAAAGCCAAGATTATTATAAGCAGTTGCAGAATTTGGATTAACTTCAACAGTTCGTTCCCATAATGTTTGCTCATCTTTCCAGTCCTTGTTCCTGTCTATTACAATGAATGAATATGCTATTATTATAACAATAAACACAGCTAAACTTATAATTTTAAGATTTTTATTTTTCTTATCTAAGCTTGGAATTTTGCTTATCAAAAATCCTAACAATAAAACAAAACCAATAGAAGCTAAGTAAAGATAAGCTTCTGTCATCAATCTCTGTATTGGAATGATATTTGATACTGGCAATAAGCTGATAAAGAAAAACCATATACTAAAGAAAATGATCTTATGGTTTTTATACAATTTTATTGATAAAAACACTAATGTCAATAACAAAACAATTGGAATCAATAAAGAAAAATCAAATATTGAACCTGATATAGGAATATAATGTTTTACACTAAGGTTTAAAGGCCATAACATCAATAAAACATATTTGAATATTATTTTTGGCATACTCAATACTCTTAGACCATAACCCCATCCTAATCCATCTAAATCAACCCTTCCTATAACTTTTATTAAGAAGAATCTAATTAATAAGAATACAACAAAAATAATAATATAAGGCAGATACTTCTTTACCTGTTTCTTAAAATTCTTCTTTGTTGGTTTTAATCTAAATGTAAAATCATATAAAATTATTAAAAAAGGTAAAACAATAGCTATTTCAGAACTTAAAGCTGCCAACAAATAGAAAAAGATTGATGATTTATTCTTCTTCTTTATATACAATAAAAATGAAGATAACAAGAAGATAATAGCTATCTGGTCAAAACTAGCTGTAATAAAGCTTATAGCCTCTGTATGGATAGGATGTGCTGCAAACAACAAAGCTCCAAACAAAGACAATCTCCATTTTTTTAAAATATTTAAGAATATATAATAAACCAAGATAGAACAGATTATATGTATCAACATAGCCTGTATATGATAATAGAACGGAAACTCTCCCCATAACTGATAACTTATTGCATAAGACAAAGTCCTTAACGGCCTGTACAGTCCCTGATAATCCTTAGTAAAGAAATTTCCTGCATTGCTTAAGTCTTTTATATCAGAATCTTCAACAATAAATGCTTTATCATCCCATACAAACTCATTCCTTATAGTATTTGCAAATATTATAACAGAAAGTATTATTATCAGCAACACTGCTAATTTGTTTTTTTTCATTAAAAGACTAAATTCACTATAAGTTATTTAAAGTTATCGAAAATGCTTTTTTGCATTTTCGGAACCTTGAAAAACAATGTGTTTTTCATAGGTTTGTGTTTTGAGAATAGTAGTAAAAAAAAAATAGACAAATGCAACAGCAAGGCTCAAGAAATCTTGTCAACAGGATTTGGTTGAACATATTCTTTACCCATTCTAATTCTGTAGATACCCTTTAATGAGTTAGAATAAACCCGTGCTTGTGAAAGATTCTGAAAAGGTCTTAGTGATTCAATAGTATTTGATACTTCATCTTCATCAAACTTACGTTTTTCTGTAATTATATTAAATGCTCCATCAAGAATATTTACAAGATCGTTCCCTGTTACGTTCGTAAACTCCATAATAAACAAGAAGTTAGTTACAAATATATAAATTTAAGGTTTTCCCCCCTAAACTTTATTGGATAAATATAATCTAAATTCACTCAACAACAACCAACAAAACCATAACAGCTATTCCAAGAATTAAAGCTAATAACTGAATAAAAGACTTCAAAGGCTTTGTCTCTTTATGCAGCTCAGGAATAAGATCAGAGCCAGCTATATAGATAAAGCCGCCTGCTGTGAATGGTATCAAAAACAAAGTATAGTTATTGACCTTTGCTCCAAGCAACAAAGAGATTATAACACCAAGAAATGCCAATGACGCAGAAAAGAAATTAAACAGCAAAGCTTTTGTCTTCTTAAAACCTGCATGTAACAAAATTCCAAAATCTCCTATCTCCTGAGGTATCTCATGCAATATAACTGCAATTGTTGTAGCAACACCTAATGGAATACTTACTAAATAACTTCCTCCAATAATCATTCCATCCAGTAAATTATGGAATCCGTCTCCAATAAGGTTCATAAACCCAACAGGATGAGGATGATCTTTTGAAGTTGGTACATGGCAATGTCTCCAACATACAAATTTCTCTAAAATAAAAAAAACCAGGATTCCAATCAAGACAAACAATGGAACAACTAAACCAAAACCGGATTTTTCAATTGCAGTAGGTATTAGATGAAGAAAAGCCCCACCAAACAAAGCACCAGCAGCAAAACTAACTAAAAACAATAACATTTTCTTCAACTGCTTCTCATTTATCAACAATGTAAATATTCCAATTAAAGAAATAACACTAACAATAAATACACTAACCAATGAATATAACCAAACTTCTATCATTGTTTAAAATTTACCTCTAATTTTAATCTTGAAAATAAAATTCGTTTTATTTTCATTGTTTTAAGTAGTACCACAAACCAAAACTTAAACTAATCACTGAAATAATCAGACCAATTATAAAAATGTTTGGTATATAATAAAAACTTACTTCTTTATCACCAGAACTAACACTAACAGAAGCCTTTCCAAGAAACTGCTCCACTTCCTTACCTTTCACTTTCCAGCCATCAAAATAGTTCTGGTTCAATATTAACTTATCTTCCTTAGCAGTATCAACATCCACTGTAAACCTGTTAGGTGAAAATTCAAATTCCTGTGTCTTATTGTTTGAAAACAAATAAGCTTCTCCATTATAAAGAGGATATAAAGTCCTGTTTGAATACATAATAGGAGCAGCAGCATATGCAGGATGCACTCTTTCATAACAATTTACACTTCCAACATTTTGAAGCAAATTAGGAAACTGAGAAATATACTTATCCTCTACCATAACCTGCAGAAAATCATCTCTTTCCTTCATATCCAAAGGATTTACATTGAATATCTTAGAGTAAATAGGAGCAGATATTGAAAAAAGATCAATAAGCACTATAAGTATCAAAGCTATAATCACATAATGTTTTTTACTGAATTTAATTTTTTTTGTTTTTTCTATAAAAGAAGCGCCAAGTCCAGCTAATATCGCCAAAATAAAAACAAAAACCATTATAGCTCTTGAAGGACCATGCAATGATTTAACCAACGGCAAATAAGTCAATAATCTCCATAAAAAAAACTTATAACCCAGGTAAAACACCATAAACACAAAAGAAGTGATAATCAGGTCCCAGTATCTTTTGAAATAAACAAATATAGCTACAAGAAACAGCAATAAAGGTATAATCCCAATATATGCAGAATACTCATGCCATGCCCATACAGCCCTTCCTTTTACATCAAACTCAACTAACTCGTTGCCGCTGTAATATTTTTCCTTAAAACTTGTTTCTGCATAATAAATCCTTGATTTATAGCCCTGGTCCCTGCTGAATAAAGAATTATACAAAGTGTTAAAACCACTTGGCTGCTCATCAACCATTGGCTGGGAAACCTCTTTTACAAAAGCAAAACCAGGTAATAGTTTTACAGCTCCAAACAAAACAAATACAACAAAAATTATCATCAGATTCCTTATAGGAATAATACTTTTGTTTTTCAAACTTTTAAAAAAAGAATAAACTCCTAAAAACAAAGCTGTCAAAAGAAATGGATAAGTTGTCCCGCCCCCTAAAATCATCAACACTAAAAACATTGCAGATATAATAACAAATTTTATTTTTCTTAAAGATTTTAAATAAAAAAGAAAAACATAAGGCAGTAAAGTAAAAGACAGATACAAAGCATGGCCTACAAACATTCTTGAAGCAAACCATGAGCTTAACATCCATATTATAGCAGGCAAGTAACTTGAAAAAGGGGCTAACTTAAAGTGTTTTGACAATAACCACATTCCAAACATCCCTATTATCAAATGAAGAAATATCTGTATCTTAAGCCCAATAACTGTTCCGAACAATAAATTAACTATAAACAATGGATAAAGAAAAGACGACTCAGGATGAGCAAATAAAGCACTTCCTCCGCAATACCATGGGTTCCATAATGGAAACTGGTTATAGTCTACAATAGACTTCCTTGCACTTTCATAATAGAAAAAATGCTGGTCCCAGTCATTAGTCCCCCAATTCTGTATATCCTTAAAAATAGGAAAAACAAAGACTAAAGCAATCAAAGCAAATATTACAAGTGCAGTTTTATTGTCTAGTATCTTCTTCATGTTTACAGTCATAAACCTTTAAAGGATAAACTATTGTTTCCTTTGTAAAATGTGTAGGAACATTAAGATTAATCTGCCCCCTTAAATAACAGCTTTCATTAAGATAATTATTGACTTCCTTATAGCTGTAGAGTATATTATTGTTTGTTATCAAAAAGTATTTTAAGTTTTTGTTTTTTAAATCATTGACCAGTTCTTTAACATCTACTAAACCAGATGCAAACCTTAGATAATGCGTGTCAACAAAGTTTAAAGCAATCTTTCTGTCAGATTTCAAAGCAACTAACGAAGTAATCAGATAATCTCCAAATATAAGATCATCCTGTTCAGAATTGTCTTTTATAAGATTACTAAGCTCATTGTCTTCATTGTTCTTGAAAACTACTTTTTCTCTTGCTGTAAAATAAGACACTGAATTAAAAGCAGAAATTAAGAATAAAATTCCAACAATAATACTTATCATCTTCTTGTCTGAAACACTTATAGCTGTGATTATCGCTAAAAACGGAAATATCATCATAAAATAATAAGGAAATACATTCTTTAACATTAAGAATAATAATATTAGATAAATCAATGAAGTATAGAACATAATATTCTTTCCATCAATTTTATTTCTATGAAAAAGAATATATAAAAATAAACCTGCAAAAATAAAAGGATTGAACATTATCATCTTCTTGATTAGATCAAACTTCACCAATGAAGACTGTTCAAATGGCTTTTTAACTAAATGATATTTGAAAACTGAAGAGAAATAAGCACCTTTTGTCACAAACATCAATATCAAACTTATCAGGATAAAACTTATGAAAAAACCAAAGAAATAACTTTTACCCTTACTCAAATTAAACTTTACTTTGCCTTTTTCAATCTTTGCAAAAACATATATGAAGAATATCAAACAAGGAATTA
>CAZSMA010000073.1:0-7592 GCA_964608065.1 uncultured Methanosarcinales archaeon | reverse complement strand
ATGGAGTACTGCAACTGCTCAAGGAGCATATATGACATTTAATATAGGTGATGCAACTGCGCCATCTATAAATGCTGTAATCTCTCCAACAGGAGGAGCAGTTACTACAAATACTGTTGTTTTAAATGTAACTACAACAGAAGCATCTACTTGCAGATATAATGAAACTGATATTCAATATGGATCTATGGCAACAAGCTCAATGACTGATGAGGCAAGTAATATACAACACTATGTAACTTTAACAGGATTGACAAATGAACAAGCTTATACTTATTATGTAAGGTGTGCAGATACAGCAGGAAATAATATGACTTCATCAACAGCAATAGCATTTACAGTATATGATGGAACAGCAATGATGATTGTTAATGGTCCATCTGGAACAATAACAGATAATACACCTCCATTGAACGTATCAACAAACAAGTCTGCTACATGCAAATATAGCAATACAACAAATAACTATGCTTCAATGACTGCCTTTGGTGCAACTAGTGGAACAAGCCATAACCACAGTTTAACTACACTAACAGACAACTATTATAATTATTATATAAGCTGTAGAGAGACAACAAGCGGCAAATTAAGAGAAAGTACATTGTTCTTTGACTTAGATACAATGTCTTTGTATAGTATAACAAGACCATCTACAAAACATGATTATTGGACAGCAAATAAATGGTCTGATCCATTTACATTAAGAACATGGTTACTAGAGAATTTAACAACGCCATTAACAAGCTTAAATGCTTCACATGTCTTAGATTCAATAAGTGGAAGTTACACTAAACTGTTTGCTTACAACGGAAGTCAATGGTTGTCATATCTACCAGATGATACATCAAATGACTTTATAAATTTCTCAATAAATGATCAGGCTAACAATTACTATCTATACATGAATAAGACAGACAGAATAGAGATAACTTAAATTACTTTTTTTTTTTTAAATTATATATTAAACTATAAGTATAAAACATAAAATGCAAAAGAATAAAATAAAACTGACTTTACTATTATTTATTTCACTACTTTACTCGCTTTTTGTATTTGCTGCAGCGCCGTCAGCTCATAGGTTTACAGGAAATGTAAGCATAGATGGAAATTTTTCTGCCAGTGTTGTAGATAACGCTACTATTGAAGTATATATAGCTGATTCTCTGTCAGCAATTAAATATTATGTTGGTCCAGATTTAGGTGGAGCTGGAATTGCAAATGGACAATATGTTGCTACAGTTGGATGTAATGATGGGGAAAATATTAAATTTAGGATTTATGGAGTGAATGTTACAGAAGCTGTTCAAACATGCAGTAGCGGAGCAACAACTAACTTGAATCTTTCAATGAATAAATCTGCCAACGGAGTATCTTGTTCTTATTCAAATGGCTGTTCAGGCGCTTATTGTTGTAGTGGCGCTACTGAATATACAGATGGAAGCGGCAGTGGAACTTGTCAAGCTACAGCATGTGTAGCAGCAACAACACCTAGCACTGGTGGCGGTGGGAGCAGTGGCGGTGGCGGAGGAGCAGCAACACCAGTAGTTACAGTCACAGATTTAGAAGAAACACTTGATTTTGAAAGTGCAAGCGGCTTTAGCATAGAATCTGCCCAAGGAAGTGAATTCTCTTTTAAAGACAGTAAAGAAAACAAACATACAATAACTATTACAAAAGTTTATGTTGACAGAGTATTGCTAACAATAACTTCATCACCAATTACAACAACTGTTAAAATAGGAGAAACAAAAGAAATAGATATAAACAATGACGGAGTCAAAGATATTGCAATTAAATTAGTAGATATTGTCTATGGAAAAGCAAAATTAACATTTAGAAAATTAGCTGAAAAAATTGAAGCTCCAACAGAAGAAATACCTGAAGTAATCCCAGAAGAAACACCCATAGAAGAAGAACCAGAAGTTACACCAGTAGAGGTTAAAAAACAAATTCCCACCCAGACAATCATAATTGTAGTCGTAATAGTAATACTTGTATTAGCAATATTCTTCGTAATGAAGAAAAAGAATAAACCAATAGGTTTCTAATTTTTATTTTTATTTTTTTTCACACTAAACTGTTCATTGACAATAGAAAGGTTTATACATTACTAATGAACACTATTGTCAGAAATATAATTCTTTTTCTTTATTCTACAACAATAGATCCATAACCAACAACACTACTGCTATAGTCCTTTGTAATATCTCCAGAAGTATAATATTTTAATAAATTAGCTTTAGAAGCACCTAACAGCCTGCATAATTCAATCATAACAGCTATTGGATACTGACCACATATTGTAGTTTTTTTCTCATTCACATACTGTAAAAAACCCTTAGAATCAAGCTTTTCTATAAACTCAATAGCATCTTTATCCAATTTATACAAATTTTCTTTTATATCCTTACTAAAAGGCATATAACCATAATTAATCCCATAATGTGTAAAATCTGAAGAAGCTATAACAATAACTCTTTTATTTGTTTTATCTATTGTTTTTTTTATACTTTCAGCAATTTCTTTATAATCCAAATCAGAAGATGCTATTATAGGTACAAACCTTACCTTATCTATATTGTCTTTATTAACAAACTGTAAAAAAGGCAATTGAACTTCTAAAGAATGCTCCTGATTATGTGCTTCTTCATTTACTTCTAATTTTGAGTTCTCAACCAATTTATTTGTAAACTCCTTGTCATTCTTCACAACGCCTAATGGTGTTTTCCAATCCTCCAAAGAAACACAGCTTCTATAACCACTATGACTTAATCCAATAATAATAAACAAATCAGGCAGCTCTGATTCTGCTATTTCCTTAAAACACCATGCAGCACCAGGCCCAGAGTAAGGATAACCTGCATGCGGTGCTACAACTCCAACAATCTTTTTACCATTTGTCCCATCTAAACTTCCAGGACCAAATTCATGAGTAAAACAACCACTTATCTGCTCTTTAAGCTCTTCAGAATCAGATTCATAAAACATTCCAGCTACAATAGGTTCTCTTACCATTTAATAGACTGTTAGATTATAAAATATATAAAATTATCGAAAAAAGGGTTTTCGGAAATTTTATGCACGAAAAAATCAAATATTTCTTGTGTCCTGAAAATCAAAGATTTTCATGACTTAGAAATGCGTAGCATTTCTCTTGTTTAAACTTAACTAAAACAACAAATTTTAAATACAAGTTTATTAAACATCATTATCTATAAGATGGATGAGGAAAAGAAGAAATCACAAGCACATGTCCTGGAATTCTTTATAACTTATAGCTGGGCTATATTGGTAATATTAGTAGGATTAGGAATATTAGTCTATTTTGGCATGATAAATGTTGAAGGCTCTACTTGTAAAATTGCTCCTAAACTAAAATGCAAAGAATTCAAAGCAGAACAAGACAGGATTACCCTAAAAATACAGAACAAGATGGATGAATTATTATTAGGGTTAGATGTTGGAGTTGAAGACTGCACTGATATGGATTTAGGAAACATATTAGGAAAAGATAATGAAGACACTTTCTTGATCACAGGCTGTGAATTCAAAATAGGAGATGAAATTGATAAAAAAATAAATTTCACCTATATTGCAGAGGATGGAAGAACCTATACAAAAATAGGTAAAATAACTGCAACAATTGCTTAAGTCCCTTCTATTAAATACCACTGGCCAAAAAACCCACTAGCCAAGTGCGCGTGAGATATATAAATGAGTTCTACTTATAGAAGAAGAAAAGAGAGCACGCAAAACTGCTAAATAATGATTTTAGGCATAGCCAAAAATCAATTACGCAGTGTATGAAAATCATAGATTTTCAACATGCCAAAAATCTTTGATTTTTGAGCATTTCGCTTAACGCTCTCTTTTTTTACGCCTCAAAAATTTTTCTTTTTAAATGTAATAAAAAAGAAAAATTAAAACGAGGTGATTTGAGATGTATAATAGAAACATAAGAAATATAAAAATTGAAAAAAGAGAAGGATCTGTTCTCTATATAAAAACCATTTTAAAAAAATCACAAATTAAAATAGGAGATTGGATTATTTTAAAAATTAGAAATCTAATCGATAATAAAGAAGTTATTTTTCCAGCTAATGTCAGAAGTAATTACAAAATAAATATAAGAAAATCTATCCGATCAAAACTAGGTTTGAGATTTGATATAAAAACACCAGTAGAATCTGAAGTTATTAAAAAACTAGAAAGAATTAGCTTGGAGAATAAAGAAATAAAAAGCGTATCAAACAACCTGATTAAAATTCTTCCCAACTCTGTTAAAATTAATGATGAAATTATAAAATTAAATTGCTTTAAATGGCAAAACAATAAGATTATATTTAGTTATCAGAACTCAAAATCTTCAAATTATATTATTATGGATAAAAATTTTCTTTTTGATTCTTTCATTGTAGGCTTATGGAGGACAGAAGGTGGTAAACATTCTCTAACAAGATCAGCACTTCAATTCACTAACAGTAATCCAAAAGTTGTTCAGAAATGGTTGTCTTTTATTCACTCCATGGGATTTTCAAACAACAACCCTAGGTTATCTTATTATATCCAATACATATCATCAAAGAGAGATCCTAAACGAGAAAAAGCCTTAATTAAATTTTGGTCAGAAAAATTAGGCATATCTAAAAACCAATTCAAGTTTATTTATAAACAAGGCCCAGGACACAAAGCAAAATTTTATGGAAGTGTGCAAATTAAATTTAACAATTCTACTTTGTCTTTTATTATTCAATATCTCTTTATGAAATTTGAAAATTCAATTTTGTTAGGAAACTGGAATGAAGATGTAGTGATAGATTATATCAAAGGAACCCTTTGTGATTGTGATTGTCTTTTAAAAAATAATAGTCTAAGCCAAATAAGATTCTCAACTTCTTGTAAAGAAGAGGCTGAATTATATCATAAAATTTTATTAAAATATTTTAATATTAATTCAAAAATATTTCCAGATAAACGAAATAAATGTTTTTATGTTTATGTAGGTAGATGGGATAACTTTTCGAATTTTTTAATATATAACTTGTTTGATTCTGTTTCTTGGAAAGGAAATAATAAAAATTATAATAAATTCTGTACTGGAATTTTAAATCACCTTTATTCAAGAATAATCCTTTGTTTTAATAAGGAAGATACAGATTTTAACAAAATAATTAATAAGTTAGTAAAATTTAAAATTACTCGTAAAAAACAATCATTCATTACTTTAATTAGAAGAGCTATTGATATTTTGTTATTGAACAAATTCCTAATCAAAAAAGATAAAAAACTAATTTTATCTCAGAAAGGCACTGAAACATTAAACTGCTTAAATAAATTATGTTCCTTCATCCCAACTATCTAGATATTTTTTTTGAGCCTCTGAAAGGACGTCTTTCTTTACTCCTAATGCTTCTAGTTGAAGTTCTGCGATTTTGTTATCTATTTCTTTAGGTATATCTATTACCTTAACTGGCAAGTTACCTTTATTTTTCACAGCATACTCAGCAGCTAATGCTTGTCCGCAAAAAGACATAGCCATTATTGTTGAAGGATGCCCCTCGGCAGCTGCCAAATTGATAAGTCTAGCCTGTCCTAAAATAAATATCCTTTTCCCATTATCTAATGTAAATTCATCCATAAACTCTCTTATTTTTCTTTCATTTTTAGCAACTTTTTTCAATCCATTTATATTAATCTCAGCATCAAAATGACCTGAATTAGCCAATATAACCCCATCCTTCATTAGTTTCATATGTCCAACATCAATTACATTTTTGTTTCCAGTGACTGTTACAAATATATCTCCTATTTTTGCTGCTTCCTTAATAGGCATTACCCTAAAACCATCCATAACTGCTTGTAAAGCCCTAAATGAATCAATTTCTGTTACAATGACATTAGCATCCATTCCTAAAGCTCTTTTTGCAACACCTTTTCCACAAGGTCCATAGCCACACACAACAAAATTTTTTCCGGCAATTAACACATTAGTTGCTCTTAAAATTCCATCAATAGTACTCTGTCCTGTTCCCTTTATATTGTCCATCAAATGCTTAGTATTTAGATTATTGACAGCCAATACAGGATATTTCAAAGCTTTATCTTTTTCCATTGCTTTTAGTCTTAGTATACCTGTACTTGTCTCCTCTGCGCCCGACATAATGTCTTTTATTAGTTCAGGATGTTTGCTGTGGATTTCACTGATTAAATCACATCCATCATCTAATGTATAATTTGGCCTAGTGTTAATGACGTTATTTAGATATCTATAATAATCTTCTTTACTCTCGCTTTTATATGCCCATATTTTAACACCTTCTTCAGCAAGTGCAGCAGCAACATCATCCTGGGTTGATAACGGATTACATGCACATATAGCAACATCTGCACCACCTGCTATCAAAGTCCTAACCAAAACAGCAGTTTCTTTTGTTGGGTGTAAAGCAATTCCTATTCTAACTCCTTTCAAAGGCTTTTCTTTTGCAAATCTTTCTTTTACTTTCATTAAAGCACCCATCTGCATCTCAGCCCATTCAATATTTTTTCTCCCTTGTTCAGCTAATTTAATATCTTTAACCTCATAATTTTCTTTTTTGTCCATATTGACCACCTTTTGTTTTTTTTTTTTTTTAAAATTTTTATTATTGATTACTTTTCATTGAATTCAAACTATACTTTCAATTCACTTAATCTATTTATAACCAAATCAGCATCTTTTAATTTACTTTTTACAAAAGTACCAGTTACTGCAATGCAAAACATTCCCGCTTTTTTAGCAGCATTAACACCCGAAACAGCATCTTCTATAACAATACACTCTTTTGGCCTAATTCCTAATTTCTTTGCAGCTGTCAAAAATAATTCAGGATCAGGCTTACCCTTCTTCACATCCTCACCATTAACTATCACATTAAACTTATTCTTTATCTTCAATTTTCTAAGTATAAATTCAACATTTAATTTAGATCCTGAAGATGCTATTGCTAACTTTATTTTATCTTTCTTTAATTTATTAATCAGATCTATAACTCCAGATAATGGCTTTAAATTTGTTAGATAGCTTCTGTAAACTTCATCTTTAATTAATGCGTACTTAACTACACTTTCAGTTATCCTATGCTTATTAAATAAATACTTAAAGATTTCTGTAGCTGTAACACCTTTGAACTGCATAACTTCCTTCTGAGTAATCTTAACTCCTAGTTTATTTGCAGTGTTCTGATACGCTTTCTCATGATACTTTTCAGTATCAACTATTACTCCATCCATATCAAATATTACAGCTTTTACCATATTGTACCTATAATATTAGATGATTTATATATTTTTTCATAAAAAAACTAAAAAATGTCCAATATTTCTTAATTTTATTGGACAAAAACCAAAATATTTAAATATAAGCTGGACAAAATCACTATTAACGCCAACATGAAAAAAGGCTCCCTGAGACACCCCCAACTTAACACAAGAACAGGGTTGGCATAATCGTTCTAGTAGGATCAGGGAGCTTTTTTTTTTTTTTTTTTTTAAAAATATTTTTTTTATTTTAAAAAATTTAAAATGAATATAATTGAAAAAAACAATAAAAAAAT
>CAZSMA010000072.1:0-7731 GCA_964608065.1 uncultured Methanosarcinales archaeon | reverse complement strand
ATTACTTCTTCTCTTCCTTAGCTTCTTCTTTTGGAGCTTCTCCTGCCTTAGATTCTCCTTCTACAGATGGTGCTCCTTCTGCTCCTGGAGCTGCTGCTGCACCTTCTACAGGTAATAATTCTTTTATAATAGCATCTGGGATTTCTGCTTCAACCATCTTTGCTTTGATTTCTCCTCTTTCCTTGCCTTCCATTGCTGCAATAATCTCTTTAGCTTTAGCTTCAAACTCAGCTCTTCTTGCTTTAATCTCTTCTTCCAGTTTCTTTCTTTCTTTTTCCTGTTCTTTTAGTTCTACTGCGCTTAACTCTGTTTTCTCTTCTTTTATTTCCTTATCATATTTGCCTTCATTAACATGCTGAATAGCTTCTTTTCCAGATACTTTTCCAACCATAACTCCCATAGAATTACATGTTCCAATAACTTCTTTTACTTTTTCTTTTAATGTTATGCCTAATAAAGAATCTTCTTTCATCTTTGCAATTTTAATAATCTGTTCTATTCTTAAATCAGCAACCTTATCCTGTAATGGATTTCCAGAACCTTTTTCAAGCCCAGCTTCTTTCTTAATCAAAGCAGAAGCAGGTGGTGTTCCAACCTTAATTTTATGTTCTTTAGTATCTTTATCAACAATAACTTCAACTGGAACTTGCATTCCTTTAAAACTAGCAGTTTTTTTATTAATATCCATAACAATCTGGCCAATATTGACTCCTAAAGGTCCTAAAGCTGGACCTAATGGTGGTGCTGCTGTTGCTTTCCCCCCTTCAATTAAAACTTTAATAGTCTCTTTAGCCATAGTAGCCTTGAAAATTGTAGAGCATTTATAAGCTTTTTGGTAGTTAAATAAGAAATTATTTTACTTATCACAGTTTAGGAAGCCCTGAACCTTCTTCAGGTTTTTTTCTCTCTTCATCATCTTCATCAGAATCTTCTTCACTCTCTCTTCTGATAACCTTTACTGCATCCATCTTTACAGTAATAGGAATAGGAACTGCTGCTTCCAATAACTCAACAACAACTTCTTCTTTTGTTTTATCTATTCTAGTGATTTTAGCATTCTCTCTTTTGAAAGGACCTGAGATAATCTCAACAATATCATTTTTCCTTATATTAACATCTCTCTTAACCTGCTCCAACATGTGTTCTATTTCCTTGTACTGAATCTCTTTAGGTAAAATTCCTCTTGCATATGGAACATTAAAAGCAGCTTGCTCTGCCTCTGACCTTTTTGTAGCCTCTACAAAAATATAGCCCCTCATTCCATGAGGTCTTATTACAGAATAAACTTCTAATTTTTTTTTTAGGGCATTACTTGTAACAAAATCCATAACCTGGTCTTCCCTATTAGCAGTTGTCCTCAACGCAAATATTTTTGTTTTTTGTTCTTCTTCCATTTTAAAATAACAATCTTTTTATCATTTGTATTATAAATCCTACTAGTCCTATGATCATCATTCCTACTCCAGATACTTTAACAATTACTTTAAACTCTTCCTTGTTTGGTTTCTTTGTAATCTTTAAGACCCTCTTACATTCAATAGCAAATCTTTTTAACTTAAAAAATAAAGAAGGCTTTTTTTCTTCGTCCATTTTAATCTACAAACTCTATACCCAGTTCTGATTCAATTTCTTTTTTTCTTTTATCTGGTGTTTTCTTTCCAAATATTTGTGAGCTTTTGACTCCAGTAACAATCAGCATAGTTCTTATTGTCTTTGGAAGATCATCATATATCTGAGCTCCCCATATGATCCTTGCATCATCATCTAATTTCTCTGAGACTGTCTCTACAACTTTTCTTGCTTCATCAAGTGTCATATCAGGACCGCCAACAACATTGATTAAAGCTCCATTAGCTCCTGAAATATCAACATCAAGTAAAGGATTTGTAATAGCTTTTTCAACTGCTTCAACTGCCCTGTTTTCAGTGTCAGATTCTCCAACACCAATCAAAGCAACTCCTCCGCCAGACATTACAGCCCTTATATCTGCAAAATCCAGGTTAACTAATCCTGCTTTGGTTACTAGCTCTGCAATTCCTTTAACAGCACTAGTCAGGATTTCATCTGCAACCTTAAACGCAGTATGCAATGGTAAATCCGGAGCTAATTCCAATAATTTATCATTAGGAATAACTATTAATGTGTCAACAATCTGTTCTAATTTTTCCAGGCCCATAATAGCATTCTCATATCTTCTGTTGCCTTCCATTGCAAATGGTAATGTAACAACTCCAACTGTTAATGCGCCAATCTTTTTTGATATTTCAGCTATAACTGGAGCAGAACCAGTACCAGTTCCTCCTCCTAAGCCGCAGGTGATAAATACCATATCTGCTCCTTGTAATGCTTTCTTAATATCAGCCTCATTTTCTCTGCAGGCTTCTTCTCCTAATTTAGGGTCTGAGCCAGCGCCCATTCCTTTCGTAATATCCCTACCAATTAGTATTTTTTTATCAGCTGTTGTATAAAGTAAGTCTTGAGCATCTGTATTTATAGCGATTATTTCAGTTCCTGTAACTCCTACTTCTGAAATTCTGTTTATAGTGTTATTTCCACCGCCACCAGTTCCTATAACCCTTATAGTTGCTTTTTGTTTTCCAAGCACTTCTTCTAGTTCAGTATCTACAATATTATATTTTATAGGTTCAGCATCTGAAACCTCAGTAGCATTTTTGATAATAGTTTCCATATTTTATTCCCACCTGCTCTTTTTTATTTATATTCATTCAGTGTAATAACTTATATTTAAACTTTCTTATTGTTTATTGACGGTTTTAGCTTAAATTCAGCATCTATTTTCGTGATTTCTTTTAATTTCTTAACTAAATTATCCTTGATTTCTTCTGGAATATCTTTCTGTAATAAAACATCTGCTTTATTGTTTTCTACTTTAACTTCAACATCTTTCAGATTCAATCCAATTTTTAAAAATGATTTTATTTGTTCTTTAGGATCTGTCACAATCCTGTTTATCTTAACATCATAAACAATGTCTTTTCCAGCCAAAGGATGGTTAAAATCCACTAAAGTCCTTCCGCCTGACACAGTCTTTATTACTCCAATAATACCATCAATATTAACCTGCAATCCAGGCATAGGCATTATCTCCTGCTGTTTGAATTTTGAAGTTGATATTAACTGTATAAGTTTAGCTGATTTTTTTCCAAAAGCATCTTCTGGGATTAGTTCAATTTTATAAGATCCCAATTCTTTATCTATCAGATTTTTATCAAGACCTTTGATTACATGCTGCTCTCCAACACATATAGTTACAGGACCAAACTCCATCTTTTCATCATAGATACCACTATCTTTGCTTATTTTTTCATCTGTAGTATCAAACACAAGTCCTTCTTTTGTTTTACCTGTGTATTCTATTTCAACAAAACTTTTGTCTTTTATTTTCATGAAAATCCTTGATGTTTAGGATCCTCGAAAATTGAAAATTTTCGGGAGACCGGAAATCCTTTGGATTTCCCAGTCCACAAAAAATCCTAGATTTTCTCGTGTAACCATTTTTTATTCTACCTCGTGAATCAACAAGGAGAAATATTATATATTAGGATTATATATTTATATTTAAATGTTTGGGTTTTTAAGCAGCCATTTTTAATGGCCTGGACTTCCTTGATGACATATTCAACTGACGTAAAGCATTATAGAACATTTTCTTAGTATCTTCCTCTATTTTTTTATCTAATTCCCCATAGGGTTTATTTAACAATAACAAAGTGCTGTTTATTACATCTCTTTCAAATTTCATCCTATACATTTTCTTTCCCAATTGTTTTATAAGACTTTCAATATGAGATTTCTTTGTTTTAAGTTTTTTTATTAGCTGCCTAGTATATAGAACATCTTTTTCTACTGCATGGATTTCTTTTTCAATTAAGTTAGTAACTTTTTTTATATCTTTTTCTTTCTCAGTATTAAGATTTGCCATTGCAGCCCTTCTTTTAGGCTCTAGTTCTTTTATTTTCCTTGCCTTAATCTTCATCTTTTGGCTGATTCTCTGTTCTTTTAATAATGTAAATATTTTAATTGAGAAACCTTTTCTTAATGATTTGTTAAAGCCTTTTTTAAAAGAGTTTAAAGAGTCGATTAATTCATCGTCAACTTCAGAAATGTCTTTTATTTCTTTTTGTATTTGTTTTATTTTGTGTTGTAATACTATTTTATTTTGCTTCTCTTTCTCATGTTTTCTTAAATTCACAACTTTCTTTTTACTTTCTTTTACCTTGCTGTAAAGATTTAACAAAATCTTTAGATTCAGGTAGAGTATAGTAGAGTTATGGAAATATATTAATTTAAGATAATGCATCCATTTCCCTAGTTCAGAAGCTAACAATCCAGAGTTATTTTTTATTTCAGTAAGGTCTTTATAGAAGTTTTCTTTTTTTTTTATTTTATGAACTGTATCTTTAAGCTTTTTAACATTAGGATTAATATTCCTTAATAGTTCTTGCGTCCACCAGGAATACTGCCTTATTCTTATAGCTAATGTATATATTCCCAAAATTCTTGAATACTCTACATACTTAGGAATAAATTGAACCATTTTATAATTCCATTGCAAAACATGCTATCATCAAGAAAGCGCCCTCTACCATGAATATTATGTGGTAGATGGTTTGTGAAACCCATGTAAAATTAAACCATGCTGGACCAACACCAAAACTACTAAGCATAGGAGGAAGTCCAATTAATAATACAATAACTGCAATTATAAAAGACCACCACCCTATAATATTGCTGTTTGTGATCTCAATTACAGAATTAATCATTAGATAAAATCCAGCAGCAGAAGCAATATATGCGAATACAGCTATAGGTAAAATATCCATTTTCTTGAATAATGGTAAAAATCCCAGCAAGAAGACAGCAGCTCCTACAAAGAAGCTTATCCAATCCTTTATCTGCATCATTGTCTATCTTACCTCTTTTTTTTTTTTTTTTTTTTTTTTAAAAAAAAAAAAAAAAGAAAATTTAATGCTTTGGCTTTTCCTAAAAGTTGTTGTTCTTTATGTATAAATATCCTTTCTGCTTGTGCAATTGCCTGTAATTTATCCCTAAACTTCTCCCTTAACATTGCTAGCTTTTCTTCTTCTTGTTTACCTTTAAGTTCAGGATAAAGATGCTCATGTACATCTTCCTCTAATATTGCTTCTAAAAATGCCTCATCCTCTAAAGCCATTAATGTTATTACAAAGTCACGATGTTTTATTACATAAGCTCTCTGAAATACATCATATATAGGGTCTTTACTCCTATTGAATATGCTTTCAATTTCCTTAATCTCTTTTTTAATTGCTTTAAAATTTTTGCTTTTTATATGACCTTCCACATTTTTTAGTATTTTATTGACTTTTTGTAAAGTCCTAATATCCATTTGCTCTTTTCTTATATCTACATAAAAAGGAAATCTTGCTAAGTTAGAAGTCTTCATTGTTTTCAATGCGTTTCTGACATTAGTCATAAATTGTGTATGTGTTTTTCCTTGGGATTGGTTAATAACTGTCATCAATTTTTGGTAAGCTGCACGATCCCATGCTTCCCCCTTACTTATGCTTTGGAGTAAATGGCCTTTCATAAACTTTTCAAATTCTTGAACATCTTTATCTTTAATTTTATTTTGTTCAATATGCAGCAATATATCCTCAATCTTCTCAACTAGAGATAATGCCCTGTCTTCTTGAAATTCTTCATCTTTTAATAGAAGAAAGTTATTATGAAAAAATCTTTTATAATGCCTTATAATTTTATCAGTAGCTTTTATCCCTTTTGTTACTAAGTGGTTTTTTATAAGGGCATCTGCTTCCTCAATTTCCTTTCTGAAATGGCTTGAATATCTAACTACTCTTCTTGCAGCTAATTTTGATCTCCACCTTAATAAAATTCTTAATGTTGAATATTTTTCAGTATAATATCCCATCCATGTTCACCTCATTATTTTAAACTAAATTTAATTTATGGATATTTAAATGTTTTGGTTATATAAGTGTAGAATTAGTATCAAGTAGTTAAGAAATTTTGCTGAAATCCAAATGGATTTTTTCACCAGTTTCAACATTCCTGCAAAGCACATCTTTGCCTATACCTATAATCTTCAGTTTATCGCCTTTAAAATCAATTACATCGTCTTTCTTATGATCAATAGCCCTAAAAAAAACATTAATCCTGTGTATCTCCTTGCTTGTCTGCTTATCTCTGGAAAATAAACGATAATTTACCTTTAACTCGCCTTTAAAGCTCTGCTGCAACTTCTTTCCTAATCTTCTCAAAAACTTTTGAGAACTGATATAACAATCAAAACCATTTTTCTGCTTAACTTCTTTTGATATGAACTCCCCTGCTTCTTCTATTTTTTTTTTCACAAATCTGAATATCTCTTTGTTAGGGTTCCTTAATTGTAAAACTCCTTCAAAATATTGATCATTATATTGTTTCTTCATTTTCTAATAAAAAGAAAGATTTTTATATGAGTATTTATAACTTACTATATAGTTATAGAAAGCTATATTCAAAAGATGTTTTTAAAAAAAAAAAAGGTGGTTGATATGAAAAGAATTCTAAAATTTAATATATTGTTATTAATCTTAATATGCTTTGCAGTAAGTGCTTATGCATCAACAATGAATGTTAGCGGATATACGTACAACATTACAGGAAATGCTACTCCAAATGTAAATGTTACAGTTGAAGTTTACTCTAGTTTTGATATTTTATTTGAATCAAACTCAACTATGAGCAATGGTTCAGGATACTATTCAGTACCTGTAGTAGATGACGCCAGTTACATGTACAAACTAATACCAAAAAAGTATAATGATACTAATTCAAGTAAAACTGTTGTTGATTTTATAGGAGCATCACTCCCTCCTTTCCCTCACTCAGAATTCACTAATATGCTAAACATTAGTGCTGTAAACTTCTATTTAAAAGAAGCTGCAACAATAAACATTAATGCCTCTAATTCTTCTGGAGGTGGCAAAAGTTTTACTTATCAAATAAAAGATAAAATATTAGGTTATCCAATATTGTCTAATTGGCAGACCCAAACCCTTAATCTTACAGCGCATCTTCCTGCTAACAGAAGCTATTCAATAATGATCTACCCTCAAAATTCTATGCCAATAAGCTATGACTTGAATAATATTTCAAAATACCCTTCTCCAAAAGTTATTAACATAACATTTGACACATCAGAAAAGAAAAAAAGGGTTTCTGGTTATATGAAGGTAAATGGTTCTGTAACATTTGATGATGTAGATGTTATTGCTTACTTGATAGAACCTGGAAGTATGGTTTTTTTTGGACAAGCAATGCCCCACAATATGAGCGCATGGGATGGTTATACTGATAACTTTCACATTACTAACACAAGTGAAGGATTCTTCAATATGACTTTAATCGGAGCTACTATGGGTGTTGATGTTATGTTGCTTGCGGTAGCAAAATCAAGTAATGATTATTACGGAGCACTAAAAAATATATCATTGAATATAGACTCAACAAATATAACAAACTTCAACTTTACATTATATAAACTTCCAGGAACTCCTAAGAATATTAGTTTAGAGCATATGACAGGAGAACAACCAACTAATTATAATGTAACAGTGCCTCAAATTAATTTTGCTTTGATTAATTCAAGCAATCACTCTCTTACCTCAGCTACAGGCCATATTGAAGTAGAACTAGATTATTCAGCATATTACACAGAAGGCCCTG
>CAZSMA010000071.1:412-7805 GCA_964608065.1 uncultured Methanosarcinales archaeon | reverse complement strand
TGTATATTGCATTTTACCAAGACATTGTTCAAGACATTAGACATTACTTCTTTAGGTATTTTTTTATCTTTGTTCCATGACTTTAGAATCTCTTTTACTTGTTTTTCTTCAGCCATAAATATCACATCCCCTAATAAAGTTATGTTACCTACTTCTGGCTTATATTTAGAAGTAAATTCAAATGTAAACTTTAAGGATGATTCTTTTCCAGCACCAAGAGACAGTTTGTGTTCTTCAACTTTTTTTATACTAACATTGTTGCTTATATTTATCTTTCCACTTACTTGTTCTTTTCTTTCAACATCCATCTTTGTAAAATTAAATCCAATTATTACCATATTATCACCAAATGCTTTGATTTAATTAATCATATATAAAGCTTTTGGAACCCCGTTCCAAGAGCTTTATACTTAGAAATGCTATGCATTTCTCTCGTATAAATCTTTTCCTAGGTCCAGGGAAATTCCACACAGCACGGATACCTGTATAAGTTGTAGTCTGCTTTGCCATTTATTACAAAGGTTTTTATTTTTGCGCCTTTTAAAATGTTTTTTGCTTCTCTAAATGTTTTTCCTGTTTTTGAGAAATCATCCACTAACAGTATATTTTTATTTTTGTATATAAAATCAATTTTTTTCAATAGTTTTGGTTTTTTGTATATCTCTTTGTTTTTATCATCTTTGAATTTCAACCATAGAACTTTAAGGTCTTTATTAAGATGTTTTGCAATTAAAGAAGCCGGAATTAGGCCTCCACGGCCTATGGCTACAATAAAATCAAGTTTAGGAAACTTTGTTTTATTGATTCTTTTTACTATATCCTCAAATTCTAGTAATTTCATTTACATAACTAGCTGCTTAATCTTCTTAGCTGTCCCCCAAGCAATAAATGCCATTATTGTGTTGCTTACTAATAAGCCTAGAACAACACCATTTACTACATTAACTGGCATTCCTGCTAAATAAATATCTGTCATCCATAGCCATGGCAGTTGAATTGCGTATGCTAATAATACTGCTAAAACTATGTTAATTCTTTTGTAGAATAATCCTACAAATACTCCCAGAATTATGTTGCCAATAACAATGTAAGGATTATGCAAAGCAATTGCTGTATGTATTGAACCAAATGCTCCTGCCATTGCTCCTCCTGCAGGACCATATATCATTGCTGCCAAAAATATCAGATACTGAAAAAAGTGTATTCTTATTCCGAAGATTGTTGTATGGAATAATCCAACAACATTTGGCAATGCTGCTAAAAATATAAGTAACATTGCATTTTTCCAGTTAAATTCAATTCCAAAAATATTTTTGTATATGTTCATTTTATATCACCTTGTTTAATTATTTAATATTTAGTCTTTCCATAACAGCTTTGACAATAATTGGCCAAGCTATAGTAGCATCAGCTAAAACTTCTGCCCATCTTCCACCTTCTGATTTAGGTTTGAATTTTCCCCATGAAACACCTTCACTATAAGTACAGCCACTATTTGATACAACAATCCCATTTGCGACAAAGTTGTGGGTGTTGTCCACTGTAATATCATAAGTTTCGTCTTCACCATAATATTCTACAGATGTAACAAAATGATTTTCTATACAATTTTGGGATATCCAATCCCTGTTTATTCCATATATTTCTCTTCTTTTGTTTAATACTTTCACACTAACATCAAGCTTTTTTGCTGCGTTCTTTATAGACCCATTCTCTTTAATTAATGCATCTTTTACTTTATCTTCTGCAATCCCTTTTATGAATTTAGGATTTTTTTCATTTAATACTAACTTGGATCTTACTTCAGGATCCATTTCTGACCATCTTTGTTTTGTAGCATTATGCGCGTTTATTAGCCTTATTTTTTTTTGTTCTTTTGATAACTTATTCCAGTAAGTCTTTGATACATTAGATATTCTAATTCTTTCCTTGGGATTTAATGCTACTTCCTTTCTATTTAAACATAACAATTCATATTCCCCTTTAGTGAGATTATTCCAGAACTTCATTGATTTTTTTCTCATTTTTTCCGGATCAGAAATCTCTGAAAGGGTTTTAGCTCGTTTTTTCCTTGTTTCCAAGGTCTCAACAGAGCGGTGATAACTTATATGTTTTCTTTTATTCATAACAATTAAATTATTGATATCATTGTTTAGAGTATTATGATCTTTATGATGAACAACGTCATCTACATCAAAAGGCTCCTCTAACATTGCCTGTGCTATAAGATGGTGTTCAGCAATTCTTTTTCCGTTATTCAGACTAATAAACCTATAATCCCCATGCGTATCTGCTTTATAATAAGTATTAAAAGGCATTAACCGATCATTTGACTTTAATTCAGAAACCTTTTTGTATTTACCATCACGCATAAGAAATTTATGATCAGCTGAAGCAACTATATATCTGCTGTTTAGTTTTTTTTCTTTTTGGCCCCAACCAGAGATCCAAGAAAATTTGATCTTGTAGAGCTTCTTTTTTCCTGTTTTTAACACATGTCTTATATTAGATATACATATTCTTTTTTTAGTACTATCGAAAGAATAGACGGGAATATTAGACATTCCAGCAAGATTTCTAATAGGTACTCCTTCAGGAGCTTCTTCTAGGTTTCTAGGGATTTCTATTTTTGTATCTCCGTGCAAACATAATCCTCCCCAATGCACCGGCTCAGGACATATCCTTACACCATAAGTATACATTGTTCCAGGAACTCCTCTATCTTTCAAATAACCTTTATTTCCGCACTTTTTACAACCTTTGCCCTCACAATCAGGACATTGGTTTTCCATTCTTTTGTTAATTATATCAATATAAGGGGCAACTTGCTGTGCCCAGTTTCTTGGAACACCACCGCCAATTGTAAAGATTCCTAGTTTCTTTTGTTTTTTGATTAATTCTGTAAAATGGTTTAGATCAAGGAAAGGATCGAATCTAAATGGTTTTTCCTTGAATTTTTCTTTTCTAAGATTATAAATACCAAAATCAAGCCCCATCTCACAGTCTGTGAATGCAGGAACATAGACTGGAACTTTCTTTTCAAAAGCGCTTTTTAATATACCTCTTCCTTTTGTATTTTTCTTTAACCATTTTCCGCATTCTTCAAGAATCCTTCTGCTGCACAAAACTTCATCAAGATTTAAATCTTTCATAATCTCCCTAAATATCAACTCAGTATCATCTAGATTCTTCTCTAATTCAATTATATCATAAATTCTGTCATAGCCTTTATAGTACAACTCTTTATCATTCATTTTTCCTAGTTCATATTTAAAATGAGTCATTCCTTGTGCTTCTACAAATCCATGAGTCATTAAAGATCCAGTTGAGACAACTGCATTAACCATTCCTTTATCTATCATATCGCATACAATCAAGCCCATTTTTGCAGGAGTCATCGCTCCTGATAATGTAAGGACTACAAAACAATCAGGGTCTTTGACCATTGCTTCAAAAACATCTACTGCTTCACCTAGAGCACGTCCAGCAAAAGCAGTATGAGACATAGATTTAGCTAAATCATCAAAATTTTTGATTTTAGACAAGTCTAATGGTTCTAGTGGTATAAAACCATCTTCAAAACCATTTCTCATTTCACCTTCCCTTTTACCATCTTTACATATTATCATTTTTTTTTTTCGTCGTAGTTTTATATTCTAATTTCATATAAAAACTTTTTTGTTTTATAGTGATGAATAAATTATTGGCAGAGCAATTGTTATATCACAGATTAAATTTACAAACTCTGCTTTATTGCTTAATTTACCCCAACTGATACCCTCCCTTAGCTCTGCTCCGCTGCTTCCTCCAGGTTCAGGCCTGTCCATTGTGATTTGTACTCCATATGAAGCTCCTTTAGAGAACTGCATTGCCTGCTGTATGTAGTTTTTTGGCACTCCGCCTCCAAGGTAGATAACTCCTGTTTTCTTTGCTGTCCATGCTATATCTAATATTTCTTTCAAATCCTCAAATGCTTTAACATTACATGACTTGCCTTTTGCTAAATTTCCCCAAATCATCAATCCAATTCCAGAATCTGCAATACCTGGGCAAAATATTGGAATTTTCTTTTTATAGCATGTGTTTAAAATTGATTTTTTGTTAATTAATTTCCCTATTTCCCATAGAAAATCTTTGATGCTTTCTTTTGTTTTTAATTTATTGAAATTCTTTGAAAAAAAAAGTTCTAAATCTTCATAGACTTTGTTCGACATAAATGATTCGTAAATGCGATCAATACCTTGTTTGAACAGTTTTTTATCATCAACATTACAACTGCCCTGATAATGTTTAAATCCTAAAGCTTCAACTAAGTCATGAGTTAGCATAGCTCCTGTTGTGACAAAAACATCAATATATCCTTTGTTTAACATATCAATTAATATTTCTCTCATTCCAGCAGGGACTAATGCTCCAGCTGCTCCTAGGAAAACTTTACATTGTTTATCATTAATCATCTTTTTTGTTATATTTACAGATTTTGCCAGTCTTCCTCCTCCGAAGACACCAGCATTAGACATTTCTTTGACTAAATCATTGACTTTCATGTTTTTTGTGATTTTTATTTGTTTAACAGATTTCATATTAACCTCCTAAAATTAAAATGTCAAAAACCACCAGTCAGAGATTTTGGCATGACTAGGTTCGCACAAACATATGCAAGCGGTTTTTGACGCTCGGAATTCCACCAATAATGGGTGGTTTTCGAGCACTACTCATACCACCAATCCAAGATTGGTGGTATTCCGTTGTATTAATGGACTCAAAACTAATTTAGAGAATTCTTATGATCCTTTTTTTCTGATAAAATCCATAACGTTGAGGAATTTACAAATGTTTATAAAGGTTGTTGTTTTTGTGAATGTAAAATGTTATTAGTAGATGTACACACACATTTGGATCATTGTAAGTTTAAGAATGATTTAGATAAAGTTATAGATAATGCAAAAAGAAATAATGTTAAAGTTATAATCAATAATGGGATTGATATAAAAAAAAATAGAGAAACTTTAGAGTTAGCTAAGAAATATGATATTGTGAAATCAGCTTTAGGATTGTATCCTATTGAAGCTTTAAAATTGAAAGATGAAGAAGTTGATGAAGAGTTAGAGTTTATTTCTAAGAATAAAGATAAGATTGTTGCAATAGGAGAAGGTGGACTTGATTACCATTGGGATAAAAAAGAGCATGATAGACAAAAAAAAATATTTGAAAAAATCATAAAATTGGCAGAGAAATTAAAAAAACCATTAATAGTTCATTCAAGAATGGCTGAGAAAGATGCTTTGGATTTGTTAGAATCTTCAAATGCTAAAGTTGTGCTGCATTGTTTTAATGGAAACTTTGATTTAGTCAAGAAAGCTGATAAGCTTGGTTATTATTTCTCGATTCCAACAAATGTTGTGAGAAGTGAGCAGTTTCAGAAAATAGTTAGTATGATTAATATCAATAAAATATTGACAGAAACAGACAGTCCTTATTTAAGTCCTTTTCCTGGAAAAAGGAATGAACCTTGTAATATTATTGAATCAGTAAAGAAAATTGCAGAAATAAAAAAAATGGATAAGGAAGAAGTTGCTAATAATATTTTTATGAATTATAAAAATTTGTTTGAATAATGGGCCTATAGTCTAGTGGCTCAACTGGTTACGCTCGGTTGACACGCAAGGTGAGGCATAAAGCCTCACGTGCTCGGCTTACGCTCGCAATCAGTTCCACAGATGACATTGCCTTCACATGCGTTAGAATCGAAGATTCACTGAATTCCGACTAACGTCGAAATTGGCAAAGGTCGCCGGTTCAAAGCGATTGGTTACGCTCGATCGATACGCAATGTGAGACATAAAGTCTCACGTGCTCGCTATTCGCTCGCAATCAATCATGAAAGTCCGGCTGGGCCCATTTAAAACCAAAAACAATGAAAATTAAGACAATTTTCAAGCTTCCGAAAATTCTGTGAATTTTCGAAAGGTTTAAATTATCTTAATTCTATTAGTGAATTAAAATGAAAATCACAATAGATACAAAAGAGGATTCTCATGAAGAGATTAGAAGAGCAATTAAAATGCTGTCTTCTTTAGTTGGAGAAAGGGAGACTTTCAGCAATCAGCCAAATATATTTGATAGTGATCCTCCATGTTTAGGAGATGATATACCTAGTGATTCTGGAGGAAATGCATTCTCTAATATGTTTGGAGCAGAGCCAATAACACCTTCTATAGAAGATAATGAAAATACAAGTGATGATGAAGTAAAAGTTGAAGAAGAAAAAGAAATTCCAGATATTATAGAGTATCATTAAAATGGCTAAGTACAAGTTTTTAGATAATATTACCTCTGATGTAGCATATGAAGCTTATGGAAAGGATTTAAAAGAACTATTTGAAAATGCAGCTTTAGCTTTGTTTACTGTAATATGCAAAGTTGGTGAAGTAAAGCCTGATAAGAAAGAAAAGTTTGAAGTAAAAGCAGAGAATGCAGAAGATTTGATGTTTAACTGGCTGCAAAGTTTGATTGCTATTGTAGATACAGAGCAGATGTTTTTCTCTAAGTTTGAAATTAAGGAAATAGATGAAACTCATTTAATAGCTGAGTTACAAGGTGAACCTATAAAACCTGAGTTAGGAGAAACTGTTGTAAAAGCAGTTACAATGTATAAATATAAATTTGAGCAGAGTGAAAAAGGGTACAAAGTAACTGTTAGTCTGGATATTTAAATTTTTTACATTTTACATCACACAAAGATAATTCAACTATCAAATTATGCTTTTTCTCTTTATACCCTCACTTGCCAAAAATAGCACTGGCCAAGTGTGCGTGAGGTATATAAATGAAAACCATTTATATAGTTTCACAGTAGTTAGAACTATGATGTAAAATGAAATTTAATAGAAATTTATCAACAATCCCTGGATATTTATGTGCGGATGGTTATTTACAGAGAAAATGAAACCATTTGAATTTTATCTTGAAAATATTAATAAAATAAAAAAAAAAAAAAAAAAAAAAAATAAAAAAATAGATGAGAAAATTCAATAAAATCATTACTTACTCCATAGACAATAGGTTATATATTAAAAGTAATTAAAAAACCGTTAGTTAAGTTTATAAATTCTAACTGATATGACTTGCTTAAAGTGATTCCTAATCTTTGTTTTCTATTTCGACTATAAAACTAAATTATTATTATTAATACTCTTTCAATGTTGACACTTTTTTTCTGTGTTCTTTAATATAGTTTGCAATCTGCAAATGTATTTATAATTGTTTATTATAGATTAATCCATCAAATCATGGGAAATTGAGGTTTAATCAAAAAGAGGTGTTTTTTTTTTTTTTTTTTTTAAATAAAAAACTCTTAAAAAATAATAAAAAAAAAAAAAAAATATTTTTG
>CAZSMA010000071.1:0-402 GCA_964608065.1 uncultured Methanosarcinales archaeon | reverse complement strand
TTAAATCAAAAAGAGGTGTAGTTTTTTTTTTTTGATCAGATTTATTCAAAACAAAAATGAACAAACTAACTATTCTGATGATAGCCCTTGTGTTTACATCTCACTTATTTATCCATTATCAATATATATTCATTTTTTAAAAGAGAAATTCACTAAATTATTAAACACATAGTTATACAAAAAAAGTAGCAAAAATAGACGTAGTTAGGTTTATAAATCGTATGTGTTACAACCAGTTAAGTGTGGTTTCTTAAAATTCCAATTTCATCGTCGATAACTAACTTCTAAATCCATTAACAACTTATCGAGTGTGATACTTATTTTCTGTGATTTATAGTATATTTTTCAACCTAAAAATCTATTTAAAACCAAATGACATAAAATTAACCATAAATTCATGGG
>CAZSMA010000070.1:0-7908 GCA_964608065.1 uncultured Methanosarcinales archaeon | reverse complement strand
ATACATCTCCCTTATCTCACTTGTCCTTAAAGGATATACTTTCTTCATATAAGCACTCAAAGCTCTCTGGAAGTTATGTGAAACCAAACCATAAACTAATTTCTCATATGTAAGTTTACTAACTTGTTTTATTATATACTCTCTTGTTAAATTTCTCATATTAGTTGATACAGAGCCAGTAATAGGTTTTCTTGTTAATAAGAAAGGTTTTATCCTCAGCTTTAAATTATCAGAAGTCTCAACCAAAAATGAATCATCTATTCTTGTAGTAGCTCTTTTCATCATCCTTCTCAAAGAAGAATAACTTAGATAATAACCTATAAATTTAGTGTAAGCCTTGCTTTCCTTTACACTATCTACTTTAAACTTAATATTGATGTTCTGCCTTTTTGGATCATTTGTCAAACTCATTAAATTAACCAAGATAGGCTTTCCAATAAGCGCACTTTGCTCTAAAACTGTAGTTTCTCCTATAACTCTTTCATCAAACATCTTTGGTGCAACTATCTCATACCAGTTTTTTTTTTTTACTTTTATTGCAGTTTTATCTTTTGCCATTTTGATTACGCTTAGAAACTATGATTTGTTTATAAAGGTTTCGTAATTTCGAAAAATTACGAATACTTTGAAAATCTTTTGATTTTCATAAGTTTCTAAAACTTTGTTTTAGAATACCTCAAAAAACAAAAGGGTTTTTTGTTGCTTTTCCTTTTAAACATCCAAGTTACTAACTTCTTTAGCATGTTCAAATATATACTTTCTGCGAGGCTCTACGTCATCGCCCATTAATATTGTAAATATTTTATCAGCTTCAACAGCATCTTCTAAAGTGACCTGTAATAGTGTCCTGTTCTTAGGATTCATTGTTGTTTCCCACAATTGCTTAGGGTTCATCTCTCCAAGCCCTTTATATCTCTGCACCATACTACCTTCTCTGCCTATTTTACCAAACAACAGCTTCAATTTCTCCTCATTATAGATATAATAAATACTTTTACCTTTTTTAACCCTATACAAAGGAGGCTGTGCTATATACAGATAACCCTTTTCAATCAGTTCTTTAGCATATCTGTAAAAGAAAGTCAACAATAAAGTTGTAATATGTGCTCCATCAACATCTGCATCAGTCATAATAATGATTTTATGATATCTTACTTTATCAATACTAAAATCCTCTCCAATACCTGTTCCTAAAGCAGTCACTAATGTGACAATCTCCTGGCTGCTAAGGATTTTATGCAATCTTGCTTTCTCAACATTAAGGATTTTACCTTTCAAAGGCAATATAGCCTGATATTCTCTGTTCCTTCCTTGTTTGGCCGAGCCACCTGCTGAATCTCCCTCAACAATATATATCTCAGTTTTAGAAGGGTCTTTTTCAGAGCAATCAGCTAATTTTCCTGGCAAAGAATTTGAATTCAAAGCTCCTTTTCTTCTTGTCAGCTCACGAGCTTTTTTTGCTGCTTCCCTTGCCTTAGCAGCATTTATTGTCTTGTCCATAATAGATTTTGCAATTGTAGGATTTTCTTCAAAAAATCTTGTCAATCCATCATAAACTAAACTATCCACAACACCTTTAATCTCGCTATTTCCTAGTTTAGTCTTTGTCTGTCCTTCAAACTGCGGCTCTTTTAATTGAACTGAAATTACACAACTTAAACCTTCTCTTACATCCTCGCTTGTTAATTTAATATCCTTAATATTATTTTTCTCAGCATAATTATTAAAAACACGGGTTAAAGCCGTCTTAAATCCGCTTAAATGTGTTCCACCTTCTATTGTATTGATATTGTTGGCAAAAGAAAAAATAATTTCAGTATAGCTGTCATTATACTGCATTGCTATATCTGCCTTAGTTCCATTCTTCTCTTTTTCAAAATAAATAACAGAATGCAGTGGATTCTTATTCTTATTCAGATATTCAACAAACTCTTTGATTCCACCATCATAATTGAACTCATTCTTTCTTGAATCTCTTTCATCTTCCAAAATAATCTTAAGCCCTTTGTTCAAAAATGCTAATTCTCTTAATCTGCTTGACAATGTTTCAAAATGAAACTCATTCTCAGGAAATATTTCCCTATCAGGCTTAAATGTTATTTTTGTTCCATTTGTATCTGATTTTCCAACAACTTTTAGTTCTGTTACTGGTTTTCCTCTTTCATATTTCTGAGAATAAATATTACCATTTCTACTAATCTCAACTTTTAGTTCTTTAGATAATGCATTTGTAACTGAAATACCAACACCATGCAATCCTCCAGCTACTCTATAAGTTTTTCTGCTGAATTTCGCTCCTGCATGCAGTTTAGTTAAAACAATCTCAACAGCAGGCTTATTGAACTTAGGATGTATCTCTACAGGAATTCCTCTCCCATTATCTATAATTGTCACAGAATTGTCTTTATGGACTATTACATTCACTTCAGTGCAGAATCCAGCTAAAGCTTCATCAATAGAATTATCTACAGCCTCATAAACCAGGTGATGAAGGCCTCTAAGGCTAGTATCACCTATATACATTGCAGGCCTTTTTCTGACTGCTTCCAGACCTCCTAGCACTTGTATATCCTTTGCTGTATAGCTTTCTTTTTCAACACTCATTTTAATACATTCCTAACTAAATTTTATGAATTTATCGTCGAGATTTTACCCCAAGAATACAGAATCATAATGTCTTTTTCTTTATAAAACTTTCGAAAATGCAGAGCATTTTCAAAGCTTGAAAATTGCTAAGAAATTTTCATTGGTTTCGATTAAAAACAACATCTACAGAGCCTAAAAAGCCTGAATTCAAAGGTCTTAGAATGAAAGAAAGAAGGGCAATAAAGCCCCCCTTATCCAATCTTTTTCATCACCTCATATTGTTGAATATGATATTATAGTTTGCTATCTAACCAGTATTTAGTAAGTCCTGGATTTACATCTTCTTTGCTGCAAGTTCTACATAAATAAGGATCGTGCAGTGAACTTTTAGTTATTGCATTACCGCAAATCAAACAAATAGTCTTCATTTTACCTCATCTGATAATTATACAAGACTCCGCAGCTTGGACATTTGAAAGTTGTTTTTTTTACATGGTTCATTGAAGCCATACAAGTACCGCAGTAAATAGGACTCTCTAGAAGAATCTCTCCCTGATCCAAATCCATATAATCATGCTTCATCTTTAACCTGCTTCCTCATAACCTCTCATAAAAGCAGCTTCTTCAGGAGTTAGTCCATCTTCTTCAACAAGGTCTTCCCTTGTTCTTTCTGAATATATACTATCATCCTCCATAGTTTCTCATCCCTTTCTATTTATACTGTGAATAATAGAAACGTTTAAATATATATACTTATTCTATATACCATATATAGTATATATTTACTATATGTTTTTAGGAGGTTGGTCACTATGGAGTTTAGAAAACTAATAAAATTCGGAAAAAGCTCTCATGTTGTTTCATTACCCAACGAATGGATTAAAAAAAAAAAATTACACAAAGGAGACACAGTTTACATAGACGAAAACTTTGATGGATTACAATTAACTGTAAAAGAAGTAAAAAAAGAAAACAGCGAACAGATAAGAGCAATTATGATTAACACAAAAGACAAAAAACTAGACCAAATACAAACAGAGATTGTTTCTGCATATCTTGCTGGTTACAAAATAATAGAGATCAGGGGTGAAAATATAACTAAAGAATCCACTAAAATTAAATCAATACTAAAAGAATTAGCAGGAATTGAGTTAGTAGAAGAAACAAACAACAAAATAGTTGTAAGAGACTTGATGAATATTGAAGAAATATCGATCAAGGTTTTGATTAGAAGAATAGATTTGATTATCAGAGGAATGTTAGATGACTTAATAAAAAGTATTTATGAAAGTCAATATGAAAGCCTATTTCAAAGAGACATAGAAATCAATAGATTAGTCTACTTAACAAAGCGTGTAATAAGATTTGCATCTGACAATGAAAAAGTAAGGAAAAAATTTGATAAAAAAGTTATAGAGCTTATTAGAGATTGGAAGATAATTGGTTATTTAGAATCTATTGGAGATAGCATCAAGAGAATATGTAGGGACTTAGATAAAGTAAATTTAACACCAAAAACTGAAAAAGGATTGGAGAAGTTATTATTTTTTATTAAGGAAAAATATTTAGATGCAATCAAATCATACCACACAAAAGACTTAAACCTGGCATTAAAAATAGAGTTAGAATCAAAAAAAAGATTAGATACAATTGAATATTTTGAAAAAAAGAACCCTAATCTATATGAAATAATTCACAACTTAAAGATGACTTCCTCCTCAATAAAACACATAGCGCGCGCTATATTGAATACATCTATTTAACTATAACCTTCCTATTGCCTTTCACTATTTTCCCAATTTCTATAGAACCTGGAATTTTTTTACCTATAACAACTAACCCAATGCCCATGTTAAATGTTCTGAACATCTCTTTATCAGATAATTTTGATACTTTCTGAATTTGTCTAATTATTTTTGGTATAGCCCATGATTTCTTGTTGATTAAAGCAGAACAATTCTTTGGCAATATCCTTGGAATATTATCATAAAATCCTCCACCTGTAATGTGAGCCATACCTTTTATCTGTTTTAAGTAAGGCTTTATTGTTTTAAGATAGCTTTTGTGAGGAACCATTAATGTTTTTATGTCTAGTTTATGTTTTTCTAACAATTTATTTACTAAACTATAACCATTAGTATGCAAGCCGGAGGATTTTAATCCATATATTTTATCTCCTGGCTTTATTTTTTTACCTGTAATAATATTTTTCTTATCAGCAACTCCAACTATGCATCCAGCTAAATCATAATGATTTTTTTTATACATTCCAGGCATCTCAGCTATTTCCCCACCTATCAAAGCAACCTTATTTTCTTTACAGGCTTTAGCAAAGCCTTTTACAATATTTGCAACAACATTTGGCTTTAATTTTCCTGTTGCAATATAATCAAGAAAAAACAAAGGCATAGCTCCCTGAACTAAGACATCATTAACACAATGATTTACTAAATCTTGCCCTACTGTATCATGTTTATTAGTCTTAAAAGCTAATTTTAATTTTGTTCCAACACCATCCATACTAGCAACCAAAACTTGCTTTTCATTTATTTGATATAATCCACCAAACAAACCAATATCTGCTAAAACATTTTTGTTAAATGTTTTCTTAACCATCCCTTTAATTTTTTTTACAGCTAGGTTTGCAGCGTCTATATTCACTCCTGCTTTTGCATATGTTATCTTCTTCATTATTCCCACTCCATTGTTCCAGGAGGCTTCTGTGTTATATCATACACAACCCTATTAATAATTTTCTCTTTTTTAATTATATTATTAGCCATTTTCTTCATTAAACTATAATCAAATTTAGCCCAATCGCATGTCATAGCATCCAAACTTGTTACAGCCCTTATAGCTATTATATTATCCCATCCTGTTGGTTTTTCTGTTATATCATATATAACCCTATTAACACCTTTAACTTTATTAATTAATTCATTACTTATGTCTTCTAACACATTGTAAGGAACTTCAGCGATTTTATTGTTTTTTATAATTCTCAAACAAATCGGATGCTCATATGTCCTTGAATCTCCCATAACACCAACAGATTTTACTGGCAGAAAAATTGCCTTTATAACATCATATTTAACATCATTTTCATTTAATATTTTTTTTACAATTTCCTGTGATTTGCTTACAATCCCAAGCCTTTCACTAGTGTTATTTCCAACAATATTATCCCTTTCAACAGGATCCTCAAATTCCCTTATTGGAATTAAAACAGGAAAACCCATCCAAAGCTTTGGATACCATTTTGTTTTTCTTAAAGTTAGAGTTATCAGATGATCTATCTCTTTATAGAATTCTATCTTTCTTTCTGTAAGCTGTCCTAATATCCTGACACCCAAACCAGGTCCTGGAAATGGGTGCCTTCCAACCATCCACACAGGAAGTCCTAATTTTTTACCTATTTCCCTTACTTCATCTTTATAAAAATCCTTTAATGGCTCTACTAATTTCAATTTTAACCATTTTGGTAATATGACATTATGATGGCTCTTGATTTTATCAGCACTTTTTGAAGCTTGTGCAGTCTCAATCCTATCTGGATAAATAGTTCCTTGTCCTAAAAACTTTATTTTATATTTTTTAGAAAGAAGTTTTGCTTTTCTTTCAAAAACATCAAAAAATGTATCAGATATGCTTTTTCTTTTTTCTTCAGGCTCTGTTATTCCCTTTAAATTCTTTAAGAATATTTTCCTGGCATCAATTATAAACAAATTCTTTATCTTTTGTTTTCTAAATATGTTGATTACATTCTCAACCTCTTTGTGCCTTACCAATCCATTATCAACAAAAACATAATATGCTTTATCTCCCAGTGCTTTATTTAATAGGCATGCTGCAACTGTACTGTCAACTCCACCGCTTGCTGCCATCAGAACAGTGTTATTCCCTACTTCTTTCTTTATTTGCTTTACAAGCTTAGTTACTAAGTTTTTTGGCTTCCATTCAGGTTTTAATTTACATATTTTAAAGACAAAGTTCTTCAGAATATCCTGTCCATGTTTTGTATGAGTTACCTCTGGATGAAACTGCGTTGAGTATATTTTTTTTTTTTTATCTGCCATTGCAGCTATTTCACAATGTTTTGTAGAAGCTAATGTCTTAAAACCTGGTGGATTTTTTTCAATAGAATCTCCATGTGACATCCACACTATTTCCTTGTTATTTAAATCTTTGAACAAATCTGTTTTATCAGCAATAGTTAACTGTGTTTTTCCATATTCTTTTATTTGTATAGGAATAACATTGCCTCCAAAATGATGTGCTATCAACTGATGACCATAACAAATCCCTAATATTGGAATATTCTGCTTAAAAATATCTGGATTAAACTCTGGTGCTCTGACGCTAAAAACAGAATTTGGCCCTCCAGAAAGGATAATTCCTTTAACACCCCTAAAATTAGTTGTAGTAGGTGATGCAACCTCAGAATAAACATTCATAGCTCTAATTCTTCTGGCAATTAAGTGGCAATACTGCCCCCCAAAATCTAAAACTAATATCTTCCCCATATAACTTGGTAAGACACCTTATTTATTAAGTTTTTGGTTTTTTAACCAACCTTCTCAAAACACAGCTCCCTAAAACTACTGCTCCTGTCAATCTTACTGCATAGTTCAATATTTTTCAGCTTTGTTGCAAAATAATAATAACAAAATGGTTGAGTTTTCTCAGCCTTCTCGCATAATGATATATCATCTAAAAACTGTGCCATATTGCTGTAACACCAACCTTTGCTGTAAGTGTCAGTTGTCCTAATATTTTCACAGATTGAAGAATCCTTTTTAATCCTTGCAAATTTATCATAGCAGTTAAATATCACATCTCCAAAATCCACTGATTCACAATAAGACAGATCATCAATCTTAACTGCATAATCAATATAACAGTCTCCTTTGAAATTCATAGCATACTCATACTCTAAACTTCCAATATTATAACCTACAGGTATTTCATCACAATAAGAAACATCATTAAAATACAAAGCCATCTCACTTAAACATTCAAACCTCTGGTTGCTGATTAAACGATTGCAAACTTTTTCACTTTTTTTTATTTTTGCAATATCTTTATAGCAATTTACCTTATATTTTTCCTGCTTGCACAAAGCTTCATCTTTTCCTTCAATTTCAACTGCAAATTTATAGTTACAAAACCTATGGCTTTTCTCTATTTCAACACATTCCTGAATATATTTCTCTTTATCTGTCTTGCAGCTAGTACAAAGAACTAACAAGATCAATAATATAGCCACCCTTTTCATACTATAACCTATTAGAAATCATTATATAAAAAGGTTTCTTAAAATGT
>CAZSMA010000069.1:0-7971 GCA_964608065.1 uncultured Methanosarcinales archaeon | reverse complement strand
AGTAACATTTATATATTATCTAATTCTGGATTATATTTTATGAAACTTATAGCAGACTTACACATACACAGCAGACATAGCCAAGCAACTTCTAAATCATTGGATATTGATAACTTAGAAAAATGGGCTAAAGTTAAAGGTGTTGACTTACTTGGAACAGGAGATTTTACACATCCTGAATGGATTAAAGAGTTAAAATCAAAACTAACAGAACAAGACGGAATATTAAAAACTAAAAATGGTTTTCCTTTTATACTTCAAACAGAACTTTCATTAATTTATTCCCAGGATGGAAAAGGACATAGGATCCATAATGTTGTTATGGCTCCAAATTTTGAAGTTGTTGACCAAATCACAGAATATTTGTTGACAAAAGGTAGAATTGATTATGACGGAAGGCCAATATTCAAAATTCCTTGTCCTGAATTTGTAGAAGATTTAAGAAAAATCAGCCAGGATATTGAAGTGATACCAGCCCATATCTGGACTCCTTGGTTTTCATTGTTTGGCTCTAAATCCGGATTTAATACAATAGAGCAATGCTTTAAAGACCAAACTAAATATATTAATGCTTTAGAAACAGGATTGTCTTCAGACCCAGCAATGAATTATAGATTGTCAGCTTTAGACAATTATCAATTAGTTAGTTCTTCAGATCTGCATAGCTTTTGGCCTTGGAGAATTGGAAGAGAAGCAACAGTTTTTGATATTGAGCTGAGTTATAAGAATTTATTGAATGCTATAAGAACTGGTGAAGGTTTAACAGGAACAATTGAATTCTGGCCAGAAGAAGGAAAATATCATTGGGATGGTCATAGAGCCTGCAATGTCTGTCTTAAACCTTCTGACTCTATAAAAAACAAAAACATCTGTCCAAAATGCGGTAAAGAATTAACAATAGGGGTTGCTAACAGGGTTGAAGAATTAGCAGACAGGGAAGAAGGTTTTGTTCCTAAAACAGCCAAACCTTATAAAAATTTAATTCCACTTTCTGAGTTGATTTCAGGCATGATAAAATCACCTGTTGCTTCTCCCAAAGTCTGGAAAATTTATAATCCATTAATTGAAAAGTTTGATAATGAGTATAATATATTATTAGATGTTTCTGAGGATGATTTAAAGAAGGTTGTTGATGAAAAAATTGCTAATGTTATAATTATGAACAGAGAAGGAAAAATCAGAGTACGTCCTGGCTTTGATGGTCAATACGGTCAACCTATCCTGGATGAAACAGAAGAAAAAGAACAAAAAAAGAAAGTAACAACAACTTTAAAACATAAGCAGACTGGTTTGGATGATTTCTGATTATTACATAGCTTGTAATCTTTTGATCCTTTCTTCGATAGAAGGATGTGTGGAAAATAGATTTATCATAGCACCGTGTTTTTTCCTAAAAGGTGTTGAGATAAAAAGATGAGCTGTAGCTTTGTTTGCTTTGTCTACTAAAGGGTCAGGATCCTTTGATATTTTTCTTAAAGCGCTTGCAAGTCCTGGAGGGTATCTTGTTAAAATCGCACCATTTGCATCAGCCATGTATTCTCTTTTTCTGCTTATAGCAAGCTTAATCATCTGACCAATAATGGGAGTTAATATCGCTAATGCCAAACCAACTACAATTAGTATGACTCCAATCTGACCCTTCCCTTTGGAATCTCTTTTTCCTTTTCCTCCCCACAGAAAAGACCTTAATAGAAAATCACTTAACAATGTAATGATTCCAACCAAAACTGCAGTTAGCATCATAAACCTTATATCATAATTTTTTACATGAGACATCTCATGAGCAATCACTCCTTCAAGCTCCTGCCTATTCATTGTTTTCAAAAGACCTGTTGTTACTGTAACTGATGCATTTTTAGGGTCTCTTCCAGTTGCAAAAGCATTTAACGCACTATCTTCAATTACATATGCTTTTGGTGTTGGAATTCCTGCAGCAACTGCCAATCCTTCTACTGCATGGAACAAATGAGGATATTCTCTTTTGGTAACTTGCTTTGCACCAGACAAACCAAGAACCATCTTGTCTCCAGAATAGAATACAATGATGGAATAGATAAAAGAGAAGATTACTGCAATAATTAAACCGAAATATAAGCTTCCATATATTAAACCAATTATTGCTCCAAGCAAACCAATTAATATAATGAAAAATGATGCAAGAATTACAGATTTAATCTTATTGTTTCTTACTTCATCAAACATTATTCTCATTTAGATCACCAGAATATAAAAAAAAAAAAAAATAAAAAAAAAATTAAAACTTGACTTTGACGTTTTTTCTTTCTTCTGCTGTAGCTGCAAATAATGACTCTTGCTTAAAATTTAATTGTTTTGCAAAAATATTATTTGGGAATGTCTCAATCTTTGTATTGAATACCATAACAATGTCATTGTAATGCTGTCTTGCATAAGCTATTTTGTTTTCAGTTCCTGTCAGCTCTTCTTGAAGCTGCATAAAATTTTCATTTGCCCTTAACTTTGGATAATTTTCTGAAACAGCAAACAAGGATTTAAGTGTTTCAGATAACATATTTGAGGCCTTTGCAGTACCTTCTACTGTCTGAGATTTTAAGATTGCTGATCTTGCTTTAGTTACATTCTCAAGAACACTCTTCTCATGTTTCATATAACCTTTTACAGTTTCCATTAGGTTGGGAATAAGATCATTTCTTCTCTTTAGTTGTACATCAATCTGTGCCCAAGAATTTCTTACCTGATTTCTTAAACGTATTAGGCTGTTGTATAATAAAATTATGAATAATACTATTACAACAACTATTATCAATAAAATCAACCATGTATTCATACGTTTCACCCCTTATTATTTTAATGTGAAACAATAAACTTGACTGGTATAAAAATTTTGCTATTTTCTATCTACTTCTAGTCACGCCAATTCTAGGACAATACTTACTAACAGGACATTTTGAACAAAACGGACTTATTGGAACACAAATTGTCTTTCCAAACAACACAAATATTCCATTAAACTCTTTCCAGTATTTCTTAGCTAATATCTTTTCCAAAGCTTTCTCTGTTTTTTCTGCAGTTTTTGTCTTAACCCACCCTAATCTGTTTGGAATCCTGTGACAATGAGTATCTATTGGCAAAACTGTTTTATCAAAAGCAAAGCACAAAACAATATTCGCTGTCTTAGGCCCTACACCTTTGATTGACAAAAGCTTTTCTTTATCATTTGGAACATTTCCATTAAACTTTTTAATAATCTCAGAAGAAACATGTTTTAATGTTCTTGCCTTCTTCTTATAATGTCCAGAGCTGTAAATAAGTGTCTCCAATTTCTTAACAGACATTTTATTTATTTTTTTAGGAGTGTCAGCAACTGCAAATAATTTCTTAGAAACTTTTTCAGTATTAGCATCCTTAGTTCTTAATGAAATCAAACAAGAAATAAGTATCTTAAATGCATTAGGCTTTTTCCTCATACGATTAAGTGTAGTTCTCTCTTTAAAATTAAAATGTTTACCAAGAATCTGCATTAGTTTGCTTATGTTCATTTTTTCATATAAAACTTTCTTTTGCTCTCTGGAAATCTTTCTATAGCATATCTTAACATAGTTCTAGGCATTTTCTTATAATACTTCTTAAGAAATTCTTCCTCTTTCTGCTGACTAACCCTCTTGCCAACCTCTCTCAACATCCATCCAACACCTTTATGGATCAAATCATGTTCATCATTCAATAAAATCTCAGAAATCTTAAGTGTATCTTTCCACTCACCATTCCCAATAAATGTGAATGTAGCTAATATTGCAATCCTTTTTTCCCACAACGATTTTGACTTAGATAACTTATACAAAATACCTCTCTTCTTATCCAACAAATAGTTTCCAACTATATTTGGAGCTGATAAATCAATCAAATCCCAGTTATTGATGTTTTTTGTATTTTTTAAGTATAGGTTAAATATATGTTTTTTTAATTGTTCATCTGCTTTTTTATATTTTAATATAAGAATAAACAAAGCAACCAACCTATACTCATGTATCTTGCTTTTAAGCAATTCTTGAATTTCTTTTAAACTCAAATCATATTTATTACTTATTTTCCTTTGCTCTGGAACAACAATCCCAAGAAATATATCACCTTCCCCATACTCTCCTTTGCCTGTTTTGAAGAATCTCTGCAATATCTTAGCTTTTGAAGGATTGCTAATTTTTTTCAGTTCTTGCTTGACTTGTTTTAATGTCATTTTAGAAATTAAAAAAAATAAAAAATAATAAAAAAAAACTACTCAACAATTATAGTTCCTTGTGCTCCTGGAGCTGTTATTGACCTATACTCATAGGTTCCAGCTTCTGTAAAAGTAAAGCTGAAATAATCTCCTGGTTCTAGTCTTTCACTTCTGAAATAATCATTCCATTCAGCTAGTGTATGTGCTCTTCCTGTCCCTGTATCTCTGTCAGTATAGTCATCATTATTCCATGTGACTATTGTTCCTACACTAACAGTTAATTCTGAAGGTTCAATTGCTTTTGGACCTTTGATTAGAACCATTTCTCCAGTTGGTTCAGAAACAGTAGCTTCCATTGTTGTTTTTTCAACAGTTTCTTCCTCAACTTCTTCAGTTACTTCTGGTGCTTCAGTTGCACACCCTATCACTAACAATATTGTTAATAAAACAAATAGATATTTTAATTTCATATATTACACCCCTTATAATACAATGAGTGATTAAATACCGTTATTTAAATGTTGCTAAATATAAACTATAGAACATAAAACTTTAAATAATCTTGAATATATTGATGATACTATGGAAGAAGACAGGTTTGACATAGATACAAGAGACATGTACGGAATATTAGAAAAATTCCCACAGCAGATAGCTGCTGCTATGAAACTAGGAGAAAACATAAAGATAACAGAGATAATAGACAAGATTGTTGTCACAGGAATGGGTGGAAGCGCTTTAGCAGGAGACCTTCTGCAAACTTATCTAAAAGATGAAAAAATTCCAATTCATGTAAACAAAGATTATTTTCTTCCAGAATCAATAAACTCTAGAACCTTAGTTTTTGTTATAAGCTACTCTGGCAACACAGAAGAAACAGTAAATGCATACAGAAACGCATTAAGAAAAGGATGCAGAATAGTTGTAATCACATCTGGCGGAAGATTAGAGATGTTAGCAAGAAAGCAAGGCATTGACTTGGTCTTAGTCAATAAAGACATACAACCAAGATTAGCTCTTGGATATTTATTCTTCCCGATAATAACCATATTGCAGAACTCAAAGTTAATAGCAGACAGGACTAATGAAATAATAAGAATGATTGAAATCCTGAAAACGCCTGTTTTCAAAGACAAAGGAAATGATCTAGCAAAAAAACTAGATGGCAAAGTCCCTCTAATATACACTTCAGAAAGATTAAAAATAATTGGTTATAAATGGAAAATTAATTTCAATGAAAACACAAAGATTCATGCATTCTATAATGTATTCCCTGAATTAGACCATAATGAAATTAACGGATTTGTCAACTTAAAAGCAAATTACTATGTTATTATATTCAAAGATGAGAATGATTACATGAAATTAAGAAAACAGATGGATATAACAAAGAATTTAATTAAGAAAAAGAATGTTTCAGTAACAGAAATATCCTTAACAGGCTCTTCTTTATTGACAAAGATATTCTCCGCAATTTACATAGGAGATTGGTGCTCTTATTTCTTAGCTTTAAAATACAAAGTAGACCCAACACCTGTTGAGCTTATTGAAGATTTAAAGAAACAGTTGTAATTCTACAAAATATTTATAAACTATAGTTATTATTGGCTAATTGGGGGATATATTGATAATAAAATCAATTAAATTAGAGAATATCAGAAGCTATCTTAATGAGATGATAGAGTTTCCTACAGGTTCTACTTTATTAGCAGGAGATATAGGTTCTGGAAAATCAACTATACTTTTAGCAGTAGAGTTTGCTTTATTCGGAGTAAGAAGAGTACATTTATCTGGAGCTTCTTTGTTAAGAAATGGAAAAAAAAAGGGAAGCGTAGAATTAAGGATAGATATTGATGGAAAGGATATAATCATAAAAAGAACTTTAAAAAGAGGAAAAAACGAAATAAAACAGGAAGCAGGATACGTAATTGTTAATGATGTGAAAAAAGAAGGAACACCTATTGAGTTAAAAAGCTTTATTCTTGAGTTATTAGGTTATCCTCAAGACCTGCTTACAAAATCAAAAGACCTGGTCTACAGATACACAGTTTACACACCACAGGAAGAGATGAAGCAGATTTTACTTGATGAAGAAGATTCCAGGCTAAACACTTTAAGGAAAGTTTTCAATATTGATAAATACAAAAAAATCAAAGAGAACACAACTCTCTTTGTAAGAAGTTTAAAAGAAAAAAAGAAAGAAAATGAAGGCAAAATAGCTGATTTAGAAATAAAAAAAAAAGAATTAAACAATAAAGAAGATGAAGTAAAAAAAATTGAAGCAGAAATAAGTAACATACTGCCTGAATGGGATTCTATAAAAAAAGAATTAAAAAACTATAAAGATAAAATCAAAGAAACAGAAGAAAAGATAAAAACACTGAACACTTTAAAGAGAGATTTCCAGGTTAAAGAGCTTGACCTTAAAAGACATCTTGAACAGCATCAAATAAATAAAAAAGAAAAAGAAGAATTAGAGAAAGAAATAAAGGATATTGAAGAAGAACTAAAAGGAAAAGAAGTAAAAGCAGAAGACATCAAAGAACAAATCAATAAAAAAGAAAAAGAAATCGAAGAATTGGAAAAAAACATAAGAGAAATACAAAATAAGTTTAGTGAATTTAAAATAAAAAAAAAATATTCCTTAGAAATAATAGAAAAAATATTAAAATTAGACAACTGCCCTATGTGCGAGCAAAAAGTAAGCCCCGAACATAAGGACAGCATCAACAATAGAGAAAAAGAAAAACAGAGAAAAGTAGAAGAACACTTAAAAAAGCATGAAAAAGATTTGAAATTAAAAGAGAACCAACTTACTGATTTGAAAAAAGAATTTAAAGAATTAAACCAGAAAGAAAATGAATTCAAGATTATAAAACTTAAAACAACCTCTTTAAATGAAAAAAAAAAGAAAGCAGATAAACTTAAAACATTGCAGGAAGAAATAAAAACAAAAGTAGGTAAAATCAATTCTGAAAAACTTGATTTAAACAACAAGATTGTAAAGTTAAAAGATATAGAAGAAGAATATCAAGACACTAAGAATAAACTAGAGGAACTTCTGGATAAAGAAAGAAAAATTGAGATAAACAAAGCAAGCTTTGAAAAAGAAAAACAGACAATAACAAAGTTTATTGAAAGTTTAGACAAAGAAATTAAAGAAAAACTGAAAATTAAAGAATCTCTGACAAAATTAAATGAATTACAGAACTGGTTAGAGGAATATTTCATAAATTTGATGGATTTGATGGAAAAGCATATTATGTTAAAGATTTATCATGAATTCAATGAGCTGTTCCAGGGATGGTTTAATGTTTTAGTAGAGGATGAGAACATTAATGTAAGGTTGGATGATTCTTTTAGTCCTGTAGTTGAACAGAACGGTTATGAGGTTAGTGTAGAAAACCTAAGCGGAGGAGAAAAAACAAGCTGTGCTTTGGCTTACAGACTGGCTTTGAACAAGGTTATCAATGATTTCATAGGAGATATCAAAACAAAGGATTTAATCATATTAGATGAGCCTACAGATGGATTCAGTTCAGAACAATTAGATAAGATAAGGGAAGTTCTGGAGCAGTTGAACATGAAGCAGGTTATTGTTGTCAGCCATGAAAGCAAGATAGAAAGCTTTGTAGACAATGTTATTAGGATAAATAAAGAAGAACATGTAAGCAAGGTTTTATGATATTCCTTCTTTTATTATTATTGAATTTGATTATTGTTTTTTTTTTTTTCTCTATATAACAACCGAAAGTTTTATATATTAGTTGTTATAT